>NZ_CP152052.1:300000-412500 GCF_038637725.1 Psychrobacillus sp. FSL H8-0483 | reverse complement strand
AGTGAGCTATTACGCACTCTTTAAATGATGGCTGCTTCTAAGCCAACATCCTGGTTGTCTAAGCAACGCCACATCCTTTTCCACTTAACAAATACTTTGGGACCTTAGCTGGTGGTCTGGGCTGTTTCCCTCTTGACTACGGATCTTATCACTCGCAGTCTGACTCCCAAACATAAATCATTGGCATTCGGAGTTTGTCTGAATTCGGTAACCCGGGATGGGCCCCTAGTCCAAACAGTGCTCTACCTCCAAGATTCTTAACGTTTGAGGCTAGCCCTAAAGCTATTTCGGAGAGAACCAGCTATCTCCAGGTTCGATTGGAATTTCTCCGCTACCCACACCTCATCCCCGCACTTTTCAACGTGCGTGGGTTCGGACCTCCAGTAAGTGTTACCTTACCTTCATCCTGGACATGGGTAGATCACCTGGTTTCGGGTCTACGACCACATACTCATTCGCCCTATTCAGACTCGCTTTCGCTGCGGCTCCGTCTTCTCAACTTAACCTTGCATGTAATCGTAACTCGCCGGTTCATTCTACAAAAGGCACGCTATCACCCATTAACGGGCTCTAACTACTTGTAGGCACACGGTTTCAGGATCTATTTCACTCCCCTTCCGGGGTGCTTTTCACCTTTCCCTCACGGTACTGGTTCACTATCGGTCACTAGGTAGTATTTAGCCTTGGGAGATGGTCCTCCCAGATTCCGACGGAATTTCACGTGTTCCGCCGTACTCAGGATACACTCAAGAGAGAATGAACTTTTGACTACGGGGCTTTTACCCTATCCTGCGGACCTTTCCAGATCGCTTCGTCTAGCTCATTCCTTTGTAACTCTATGTAGAGTGTCCTACAACCCCAAGAGGCAAGCCTCTTGGTTTGGGCTATTCCCGTTTCGCTCGCCGCTACTCAGGGAATCGATTTTTCTTTCTCTTCCTCCAGGTACTTAGATGTTTCAGTTCCCTGGGTGTGCCACAGATACGCTATGTATTCACGTAAATGTACTGCTCCATTACGAACAGTGGGTTTCCCCATTCGGAAATCTCCGGATCAAAGCTCACTTACAGCTCCCCGAAGCATATCGGTGTTAGTGCCGTCCTTCTTCGGCTCCTAGTGCCAAGGCATTCACCGTGCGCCCTTATTAACTTAACCTAATATGGCTTCCAATTACTTGGAGTCCATTCAAAATTAGTAGTTAAAAGTACTACACAATCTATAATCACCGAAGTGATTACAAATTGAATTTCTTGAATTTGTTTCTTTCAATGTCGTTTTATCCAGTTTTCAAAGAACAAGTTTTCAAATGCTCATAAAAATGAACATTCAAAACTGAACTGCAAAACGTTAAGATACAGATAAAAATCTGTATTCCGTAATATATCCTTAGAAAGGAGGTGATCCAGCCGCACCTTCCGATACGGCTACCTTGTTACGACTTCACCCCAATCATCTGTCCCACCTTCGGCGGCTGGCTCCCGTAAGGGTTACCCCACCGACTTCGGGTGTTACAAACTCTCGTGGTGTGACGGGCGGTGTGTACAAGGCCCGGGAACGTATTCACCGTGGCATGCTGATCCACGATTACTAGCGATTCCGGCTTCATGTAGGCGAGTTGCAGCCTACAATCCGAACTGAGAACGGTTTTATGGGATTAGCTCACCCTCGCGGGGTTGCGACCCTCTGTACCGTCCATTGTAGCACGTGTGTAGCCCAGGTCATAAGGGGCATGATGATTTGACGTCATCCCCACCTTCCTCCGGTTTATCACCGGCAGTCACCTTAGAGTGCCCAACTGAATGCTGGCAACTAAGATCAAGGGTTGCGCTCGTTGCGGGACTTAACCCAACATCTCACGACACGAGCTGACGACAACCATGCACCACCTGTCACCGCTGTCCCCGAAGGGAAAGATCTATCTCTAGAACGGTCAGCGGGATGTCAAGACCTGGTAAGGTTCTTCGCGTTGCTTCGAATTAAACCACATGCTCCACCGCTTGTGCGGGCCCCCGTCAATTCCTTTGAGTTTCAGTCTTGCGACCGTACTCCCCAGGCGGAGTGCTTAATGCGTTAGCTGCAGCACTAAGGGGCGGAAACCCCCTAACACTTAGCACTCATCGTTTACGGCGTGGACTACCAGGGTATCTAATCCTGTTTGCTCCCCACGCTTTCGCGCCTCAGCGTCAGTTACAGACCAGAAAGCCGCCTTCGCCACTGGTGTTCCTCCAAATCTCTACGCATTTCACCGCTACACTTGGAATTCCGCTTTCCTCTTCTGTACTCAAGTCCCCCAGTTTCCAATGACCTTCCACGGTTGAGCCGTGGGATTTCACATCAGACTTAAAGGACCGCCTGCGCGCGCTTTACGCCCAATAATTCCGGACAACGCTTGCCACCTACGTATTACCGCGGCTGCTGGCACGTAGTTAGCCGTGGCTTTCTAATAAGGTACCGTCAAGGTACGAGCAGTTACTCTCGTACTTGTTCTTCCCTTACAACAGAGTTTTACGATCCGAAAACCTTCTTCACTCACGCGGCATTGCTCCATCAGACTTTCGTCCATTGTGGAAGATTCCCTACTGCTGCCTCCCGTAGGAGTCTGGGCCGTGTCTCAGTCCCAGTGTGGCCGATCACCCTCTCAGGTCGGCTACGCATCGTCGCCTTGGTAGGCCGTTACCCTACCAACTAGCTAATGCGCCGCGGGCCCATCCTGTAGTGACAGCCGAAACCGTCTTTTAACATTTCCACATGTGAGGAAATGGATTATTTGGTATTAGCCCCGGTTTCCCGGAGTTATCCCAATCTACAGGGCAGGTTGCCCACGTGTTACTCACCCGTCCGCCGCTAAATCAGAAGAAGCAAGCTTCTTCGTCATTCGCTCGACTTGCATGTATTAGGCATGCCGCCAGCGTTCGTCCTGAGCCAGGATCAAACTCTCCATAATAGAGAACTTAAAAAGCTCATTTGTTTTGCTGGCATCATCATTAAATGATGTCAAAATTGTTGCTATCAAACTAACAGAAGTTAGTCTTTCAAGCTATATGTCTTAACGTTTTGCATGTTCAGTTTTCAATGTTCATGTTGTTGTCTCGTTTTGACGACTTTTATATCATAACAAATTCCGTTATTAATGTCAATAACTTTTTTAATTTGTTTTTTCTAGAAAAGTCATTAATTAAAAAGACAGCTAAAACAATATATCACCCTTTGAAGACATTTACAAGCATTTTTCTACTATAATTTTAAAAAGTTTTCAAGATGAATAAGCAACATATTACTTAGAGAATAGAAAAGGCGAGCAAATACTAATAGAACCTTATCATATCAAACAAAAAACCGGTCTCCATTTGGAAACCGGTTTGAAATAATAAAATTTAGTAAGCCGCTTTTGCCGTACTTTATAAGAAAGTTTTAAACCACCACTCCTCAAAGTGGGTGTTCGCAGAAACTATCTTGCATGTCCTCATTGTCAAAAGAGAATAAGGCCTGTCATTCCAGCATCTATATAAAACTCCCTGTTACAGCATAAAGGTTAAAACTTAATATCCATACGTACAATGCAGCTTATATTGATATATTAAACCCATTTCGGATTTAATTCAAGGAAAATGATTTTACTCAACAATCATTACATTAATCGATTTTGCAAAGTAGAGCATGCTTCTCTTTCCATCATTAAATTATAGCAACTAGATGATTTCCCTTTAACAGAGCTGCTTTTTCCACTCTCGGACGAGTAGCACCGACCAGTGCTCGGTCTTCTGAAATTAGCTTGCTATTTTTGCCCTTTCCCAAATTTCGTAATTCTGTACCGTTTTTATTGAAATACAATATAAAATTTTACTAGCAGGTTGCTTAATAAATTTCCAATTTAGTTCAACCCTCACCTCCCCCCTTTCGTCATTAATAATTTTCTAACTAAATTACACCTTATCTATCATGAAGAACCCGATAACATTTATGTATAATAGAAATAACATTATCTATATAAGTGAGGATGTGTATGCATGGATCCGAATGAGCGTCGAGATATTGATATGGACGAAGAAATAGACGATGAAGAACTGCAGCAACTTGTATTAGAGGCACAGCGAGAAGCACTTCTTAATGAACCACGTGAAAAAACAGGTCGCACAATAAAGAGGCCTTTTCCTAAATGGATATTCTGGCTAATGGCTATGGTCTTGTTTATTAATACATTTGCTGTGATTTTTCAAATTTACTCCATCCCCGCGATTGAATTTATAAAAACGTCTGCAAGATTATCGACCCAAGAAGACATCGCGCTCTATAAGGAATCTGTTGTAGTCGTTTTAACAGAGGATGGAAAAGGAACTGGTTTTTCTATATCCAATGATGGAACTATCCTAACTAACTATCATGTCATCGAAGGAAATGGTCCGGTAACAGTGGAATTCCCCGAGGACGGGCGTTTTAAAGCAAATATCGTGAACACGTATCCATCGGTTGATCTTGCTGTATTAAAAGTGGAAGGAGAAGATTTTCCTTTTTTAGAGCTCGCAGAACAAACTACTTATATAGAAGGAGACCATATTTCTTTTATCGGTAATCCGTTAAGTTTTACAGGAATAGCTAATGAAGGTACCATCATTGATTATTTTCAATTAAGCGATTGGGATGTCCCTGTTATGATGATGAAGGCACCGGTTTACCGTGGCAATAGTGGCAGTCCCGTATTGAATGAAAAAGGGCAAGTAATCGGCGTTGTGTTCGCTACATTAGATCATGATGAGCATGGAAAGGTTGGGCTATTCATCCCCATCGATGAATACAATAAACAACAAAACTTTGAATAGAAAAAAATACCCCATCCAAGTCAATGACCGTAAATGGGGTGTTTCAATGTTAAACTTAAATTACAAGTATTTTTCTTTCCAGTTCACACGCTCTTTTTCATTTAACTCATTTTCAAGCGTTTCATCCCATTGCTCAAGCAAAGTATTCCACACCCGAGCGTACAAGAGGTCCTCCTCTTCATTATACAGGATAAACTCCAAGCAGGGGATATCATCTATATAGAGCTCTGATGTAGAGACTATTTCGGATATAACTGTTTGGATGTCTCCTTCTCCTTCTTCAGCTTCCACACCACTAGTTCGAAGTGCATCTATTACCTGCAAATCCTCAAACTTTATTTTAGCGCTTTCTTCCTTTGCATACCGATAAATCTCTAATTCTTCCTCTCCATCTAAAGCAGGTTTGATTTCACCTTGTAAAAAGTCTTCATGGCAAGGGCTATAGAGCAAAGTATGGGACTTCGTTTCTTGCTCCTCTTCAAATATCCCATTTTCAAGTTGGCGGAGCCCTCTATCTGTTAAAGCAAATATGCTCTCTCTCTTTTCGATTAATCCAGTTCTCCCCATAATGTTAAGTAAATCCTCAAGAAATAGCTGCTCCACTAGTAATAAATCACTTAATTGATCCACTTTTGTAATTTGCGCTTTTTGAAAAGTAAGTAGCATCATTTTCATGAGTACATCCATCTTCGTCCGTTTGATCGGCTTGAATTCCACTTCAATAGAATGAACTGCAATGCTCCATGAAGCAGAATCTATCAATTTCACTTTTATATTCTGTTGCAGTTCCTTTTTTAAACGTTTCTCCAAGTCACGCATTTACCTATACCCCTAAGCTACACTTATTATTTTCTAGTTCCCTTTATGGTCTCGGAAACCATTTTGACCTTTAACAATACGAAGCAAGCGTTCATACATCTCTCTAGAATCCCTCTGCTTCGCACGTTTTGTGAACATCTCTGCGCTTCCCACAAGTACTAGCAACTCTCTCGCTCGTGATAACGCTACATTTAATCGACGATAATCATTAGCAAATCCGATGTCTCCACTCTTATCTTGATTATTACGAACCATACTTAATAGGATTACATCCATTTCCATCCCCTGAAATTTATCGACAGTTCCTGTTCTAAAGTTTAAGTGCTTCAAGCTAATTTCTTGTTGAATTAGGCGATCTATCCGCTTCACCTGTTCACCGTAAAAACTAATAACACCTATACTCTTTCTTTCCTCTGGTTTCATTCTACCTTCTTTTTTCGCAGTTTCCGCAGCTTTATCCAAATCAATTAGAACTTCTCGAATGGTATTTAATTCTCCTTGATTGAATCGGCTCTTACCATCCTTCATGCGCTCTTCAAAGTAAGTTTTTTCATTTGGCATATTAAGCCACAAGAGATGATCGTTTCTTTTGATATAGTGAGATTCAAGTAAATGGTCACGCATAGTATCTGAATCCGTTAAACCACATTGCAGACGATAATTTTCTTCTTCATAAAATGGTGTAATAGTTTCCATGATATTTTCATGCATACGATATTGGATGGCTAACATCGTTTTATTGCTCTTCGGTAGGTTTTTAAATAGACGCTCGAATAAAGACTCTTTTAATAGCTTCTTCAATTCTTCCTTCTCTTCAAAATCGTTACTTTCTTCCAGTATCGCTTTAAGTGTTTCATCCAATGTATCTTCCCCAACAAGAGGAGGAAGCTGATGATGATCTCCAACTAGAATAATCTTCTTACCCTTTAACATCGGCAGAAGTAGTTCGGGTGGTGTTGCTTTGGATACTTCATCGATAATAACCACATCGAAGGTTGGATAATTCTCCATAAATTCTTTTCTGGCAGATGCAACACAGGTTGTCCCAATAACGTTTGCGTGCCGTACATAGAGTTTCCGGATCTCATCTAAATCATGGTCATTTGCATCTTGCAGTAATGAAAACCATTCATTCTGCAGCGATTGAGTGATTGGTAAGCGATCTTTTTCTCGTTGAAGGGATATGTTTTTCTCCGACAGAACGGTTATTTCGCTTCTAGTTCTTTCACGCTCTTCCTCGGGGTTTCGCTGCAATATTTCGTCTAGCGCTTTTAATTGTCTCTCCTGCTCCAAACCTTCCGAATTCACTCGCTTACTTTCCTTTTCTTTTTCTTGGAGAGCTTTTGCGTACACTTCAATTTGTTCAACCATACCTTTAACTTTGTTCTTTTTCAGCTCTAATTGATTTACATAATTTGTGAGCGTTACTTCTATATTCTTTAAATTCGTTAGTGTGTCCTCCTTCTCGCGTACATCTGTTTGCAATAGATGTAGTGAAGGTATGTCATGAACAGGACCTATTTCCCTCTGTAGTTGCTCTACTCGCTCCTGGAGGTTCTGCTGCTGTTCGCTTTGAGTAAATCCGTTATTTTTTAGTTCATTTATAGTCTGCTCCATCGTCATTTTGGTTTGCTTTACTTGCTCAACCATTTGCTGCTTAATCGTTTGAAACATCTTTGTCGAATTAATCTTCGCCTGTTGAAAAATAGCCCCCTGCTTCCATACGAAGTTCTTACGGACATATAGTCCTTCTAAATAGATTGCTAGTTTTTCCATATTCACTTCATCGTTGTGGGACGTTAACATTTTCTTCATTATGTCAATAAACTGATGAATCTCTTTCACCGTGTAAGAGGAATGAAAGACAGTCCCGCTTCTACCAATATTATTTTTCACGTTTTCCACTGGAAAGTTATTATTCCGCAGTAATCGCTCCAAATAATCAATCGCAGATAACAATCGAGCATTTACATCTTGCCACTCAGTAAATGATTTGATTTTCTCTATTAACTGATCAAGCTCGGTCAGTTGTTGCTGTAAAATAGGAGAGAGCTCAATCCCATTGTCATTCACTCTGCTTCTTAGTATCTCTAACTTGTGAATAGATTCCATTTCACTTAGTAATTCTTCTATGCTTTTTATCTTTATCTGTGCAACTTGATACTTCTGTCTAGTTGTCACTAGTATCTCTTCCATCTTTTGTAACGACCCTGTTGCTTCATGATAGAGTATTTCATGACGAATCTGATTCATTTCCAAATTCAATTGATCGATTTTTCCTATCAATTGTTGTTTCGTTGGATTAGACTCGATGTATTGCTCCATCTGGTGTATTTCTTTCGTTAGTTCATCAGATGTCTTCTGCAAAGTTTGTAGACTATCTTCAAGCTCTTCTCGTTCTTTCTTCAATTGAACTAAGCTCTTTTTAAGCTGTTTAATTCCATTACTTATTTCTATATGCTGCTCTCGGGCAACTTCCTTTTGCTTTATGCTTTCTTCTAACAAAGTAAGTTGGTTTTCAAGCAACTGTATTCGCTCTTCACAATTAGTTAGCTCATCTGTTAGTTGACCTTCCTTGAAGGAATGGGAATCAATTTCATCTTGTAAGTCACTCAATGTTTGATCCTTCCAATATTGCCCTACATTTTCTTCTATAAACTTTTTACCCTCTTCTTCAATACTTTCCGTACGTCCAAAGCGTAAAATCCGAATGTCTTTATTCGAAAGTAAACGACTTAACGCATTATCTACCGCTAAGTTTGATTGGGAAGCAACTAAAGTCCGAAGCCCAGCTTTGGCGTTCTGCTGACATATTTCTGAAATTACCGTAGTCTTTCCTGTTCCTGGTGGTCCTTGAATGACATAAAGATCCTCTGCAGACATAGCCCCAATAACAGCCTCTTGCTGAAACTCATTGAGTTGATTATGAAATTTTAATTTCTCTTGCTTACTTGTAATACGTATAGTCGGACGATCTTCAAATAATATTTTTTCTAAGTTAGCATTTGCTGCAAGGCCATTTTGTAAGTCTTCAAATCCTTTTCGAAGGCGTCTAATTTGGCTAAGGGTAGCAAAATTGCTAAATACAGCTTCTTTTAATTTCGGATGCAACTGATTTCGTCTTGCCATCTCTCGAAACTTGGGCTTGATTTCGATTTCGATCGTCTTCTTATTTCGATCTACTTTTAGCACTTCACCCACGTCATTTTGAAACCCTTTCAAAGTAACACTTAGACCCTTTAATTTATTCCATTCATTATTGTTCACATTACTACCGATTAGTGTCATTCTACTGAAGTCTTCGTTTAATAGTAGCTTGGAGTAAGCTGCTGTAATATCCGCAATGTCCGCATTGCGTTCTTGAATTTTCAAATAGCCTTCCCAACTGGAAATTCGTTTCTTTACGTATTCCGAACGTTCTTCCGCTACAGGTAATTCTCGAATCTTTGTATGTAATTGAATTGGCATTCCTGCACCATTATTACGGGCAGTAACAAAAGTTAAATCTACCGAAAGGCGTCTATTCGTTCGTACTGGAACTTTCATGCCACGCACGTGAAAACCAGTAGCAAGAAAACCGTCATTTTGTAGTACACACTCCATTACCGCCACTCTTCCAGTTAACTTTTCTGCCAACACTGTATTCGTTGTATTATCAAAGTAAAGAGAAAGAGAGATATTGCCATGCGAATTGACTGGTCGCTTTTCAATATGCACTTCAAAAGATCTTTGTATGTTAAAAAAGGCATGTTCATCAGTTGACCATTCCTGAATTCCTTTGCGTGCTTTATTCGTCATCATTAGGTTACACCGCATCGTGTTTACTAGGGTTGCCGCTTGTCTCATGAACAGACCTCCTTTTATTTTTAGCTCTATTAAACGATCATGATGATATGAAGGAAATCCACTCGCTTTCCGCTGACAAACTGTCTGGCCTCCTCAGGGCAACAGGATATTGGTCACGAATCTGTTGCCACACGGATGTGGCGAATGTAGGATTTGTTCCTATAAGCTCATTGCGTGGTCTTAGTAGCCCGTTTTTTCGCAGGAGTCTCGCGGATTTTATTCACATCTATATTCTTCCAAAAACTATAATCTTATTTTACATAGCCTTATTTTTAATTAAACCCAACTTATATATCCTAGCATTTTTCGAAGAAATCGTGAATTACTGTACATTTGAGAAAATTAAATCGACATTTATTAGAATAAAAACACATCCTTGAAAAATTGTGTACGGTGATATTCCAGCTAACAACTTACTTTTCAAGACGAAAAAACCGGCTCCCTTTGGAAACCGGTTCCTTCAAAATTTGGATTGATACGCTAAGCCACTTTTACAAGCAATTAATGTGCATCAGGGAATACTCTTTTTACAGTGTCAGAAAATTCTTCAAAAAATCCTTCTACCGGCTCATTTGCTCTAATTTTTTCACCATATTCGGTAAATTGCTTAGCAAAGTCTGGGTTCGTTGACACATACACATTGTCAAAATCAGCATTCGCCGCTCTTGCTTCATCTGCAATTTTCTTGTCGAGCTCTTCAGTCGAGCTTACTCCTTCTTTCAGCATGACCCCTACATATGCGTTATTATCCGTTACAATTACATTTGCACTTTCCACTTCTTCTAATTTTGTAATTTTATCAGCAACATCATCTGCTAATTCAAGCTTGTGGTCGTTCGTTTGATTCACATCATTAGTAGTCGTTTCCTCAGTCGTTGTCTCTTTATTTACTTCCGATTCTGTAGTTGTATTGACATTGTCCTTCTGATCATCCGTATCATTAGTTCCACAGCCTACCAATGAACTTACGAGAAGTAAAGTCATAGGTATTGTTAATATTTTACGCATTAAAAGCTCCTCCTTTATATTTGCAAGTGATGTTAGGATGTGAACTTTTGTCATTATTATTCATCCACAAAATTTAAAATATTGAAATGGCAAAAAAAACGCTTGGTGTTAGCGCAACAAACGCTTCGACGGAAGTTTCTTAGGATGACACACGTATAACAAGGTAATCTCCTATGATAAAATGGATGTACTTCAACCTGAAAGGAAGATCAACGAATGAAATCACCTTTTACTTTTAAACATACTGCGCCTCAATCAAATGGCGAAAAGCAACCTTCGATATTTTTATTGCACGGCATGGGCAGTAATGAAGAAGACTTACCACAGCTTGTAGAGGATTTGGAGAATACTCATCATATATTCAGCTTACGCGGTCCGATTGTTTCGAATCCAGGATACGCTTTTTTTACCATTGAAGAAGCAGGCAAACCAATCCGTGATGTATTCGATAAAGTAGTAACGTATATTCAAGCATTTATCCGAGAGGCGATTGTAGAGTATGAGCTAGATCCCACTAACATTACAGTACTCGGCTTTAGCCAAGGAGCGGTGCTTGCACAAACTTTAGCACTGACTCTGGGAGATGAAATTAGTCGAGCAGTGGCGTTGAGTGGGTATATACCTAAATTTGTAAAAGAAGAGTATAGCAAACGCCCGGTAGACCATTTGAACATCTTTATTTCACACGGTGACTATGATTACGTTATTCCATCTCAGTGGGGTGCAAAAAGCAGAGATTTCTTTGTAGAGCAAGAAGCAAACGTGATATTTAAAACTTACAGTGACGGTCACGGTGTGACGCCTGAAAATCACCAAGATCTAATTTCATTTTTAAAAGGAAATTGATACATAAAAGAAAAATGCAAGCTCCCTGGTCTGCACTTGATCGTAATCGGGTTTACTTTGGACGAAGACAATGCACACCATTACCTTGAGTTTGGCGTGGAGAGAAGTGAGTCTACAACTTTTCTCTACGCTTTTTTCGTTAATCTCGGCTTAGTCCAAAGACATCCGAAAACTAATAGAAACAAAGTAAATTGTATATTCATTTTCAAGAGAAGGTCCCTTAAAATGAAGGAATCTGGATATTTAACTGAGAAAAAATTAATTTTGTTAACCTTCTATCTTTTCTAATCACATTAACGAGTTAATAGGAGTATCCTAGCTTATAGCCTTTTAAGAAAAATAGGGAGTGGATGTAAAGTGTACCCTTACTCAAATGAATTTCCCTCTTTTCCTCATGGACCTGTATGCGGGACTCCGTACTTGTATTGTAGTAATACAGTAAGATACTTTCCATATCAGATGCCTTTCATTTATGAGCACTCGTGCATTAGTAAAGCAGAGGTTGATTTCAAAAATTTAAACCGCCTACTTTGGGAACAGCACGTCTACTGGACAAGAATGACGATAACCAGCTTAGTATTTAACTCGCCTGATCTACAGCCAGTGCAAGAACGACTCTTAAGAAATGCCCCGGATATGGGCAATAGTATCCGACCTTTTTATGGTGATCAAATTGCTGATCGATATACTGCGCTCATAAAGGAGCATTTAGTAATTGCTGCCGAATTAGTGACAGCTGCTATAAAAGGTGATTCAAAAACAGCAGAGGAAAAAGAGAAAGAATGGTATAGAAATGCAGACGATATTGTAAATTTCCTAAGTAGTATTAATCCGTATATAAATAAAGAAGAATTTCAGAAAATGTTTTATTCCCATTTAGCTTTAACAAAAAACGAAGCGGTTAATATGATTCAGAAAAATTATAAAGGCAGCATAGATGTCTTTGATAGGATTGAGAAAGAGGCTTTGGAAATGGCCGATATGATCTCGGAAGCGATAATCATGCAATTCCCTCATAGTTTTTAGAGCATTGTAGCATCAATAAAATACTTAGATTTATTACCTTAAACGAATGCAAGATTATTTAGCCAATTGTTCTAGTAAATTAATGAGCATATGTTCAGACACTGGTCCTGATATCTTTTTATCAATATAACCTTCTTCATCTAGAACAAACGTTGTTGGAATTGTAATTATTCCATATTGAGATGCTACATCTCCTTTTTCGTCTAACAAAACAGGGAAAGTTAAATTATACTCTGAGTTAAACTGTTGAATCTTTTTTATACCATTATCTTGTGAAGTTAAATTTACAGCTAAAACAATAGCATTTTGTTCCTCAGCATACTCTTCAAAATATGTTTGCATATGTGGCATTTCAGCTTTACAAGGCGGACACCACGTCGCCCAAAAATTTAAAATGACACGTTTTCCTTTATAGTCCGCTAGGGATAATTCTTTACCCGATAGGGAGGTGAGTGTAAAATTAGGTGCTTTTTCTTTACCCTCACTACTTACCACTTCAATCTCTTGATTTATCTGCTCCTGCTTTACAACCGCCTCATCGATTGTCCATAAAATCGCCCCAAATAGTAATGCAAGGATACTTAGGCTTATTCCCTTCTTATTAATCAATACCCCTTCATTGCTTGCTTTTAAAAATAAAAATAATCCCAACATACTCGCAGTGATCATAGATGTACTTAACAAAGTACCTTGAAGTATCAAATGTAAAGCTCCAAACACGAATAAAAACGGTAAACACCAATTGATAGATGCGGCATAATTCATTAATAACCAACCTAAGAACACTGCAACACCTAGTGTCAGTAGCACTTTATATAAGGAAGATTGATTAAAGAAAACAACCAACACTGCGTAACTACTATAAAAGCTCATAAAGGCAAAATGCATCGAGTCATTTAATAATACCTTTTGTCTTAACTGCCGATAAAGTATATATAGAATGACCGAAACTACCCCGATATACACTCCCGTTTGTTCACCGGAAAAATATAAGAGCATCCACGGATGCTTGATGACGTTGGAGAAATCGGTGAAAAGTACGCTAAATTTCCATACGAATAAAAAGACAAAAAGGATATCACCAAATTGACTTGAAGTCTCTTTTCCAAATTTAACATATAAGATGAACCCCGTTAGAACTGCTGCTAAGATAAAAGCGATCCACGTAGAGGGAACCGTCAATGAAAAAATTTTATACCATTCCGCTGCAACCAAATGTACCCTCCTCCCCTTGAGTGAACTTCCTTCTATACAAAAATAAGCAACTTAAAGCATTTTCTACTTCAAGTTGCCTCTAATTTTACAGGATATCTAACCAAATTTTAATTGCCGTTCCTAAAATAAGCAACGCTAATATAAATTGTAGTATTTTTGTATTCATACGTTTACCCATTCTTGCTCCAAGTGGTGCTGCTATTAGACTCGCGACAATCATAATGGCAGCTGGATAATAATCTACTTGACCCGTCGATACCTTTCCGATTGTAGCACCAATTGATGAGATAAAAGTAATTGCTAAACTTGTTGCAATTGTCATCCGTGTTGGAATTCGTAAAACTACAAGCATAATTGGAACTAATAAGAAACCACCTGCTGCACCCACTATCCCTGAACCAGTACCTACAATAAATGCGAGGATAGCAGCTATCGGTTTATTAAACGTAACTTGATCAAGTGGAATATCATCCAACTGCTTTTTAGGCACGAACATCATAATAGCTGCAATTAGTGCAAGCACACCATAAACGATATTTACGCCATCCTCTGACAAAGCTTGAGATCCAAAACTTCCGACAAAGCTACCTATTAATATTGCTCCACCCATATAAATAATAAGCGACTTATTTAAATACCCACCGTTACGATATGCCCATACCCCTGCAATCGATGCAAACAGTACTTGAACCGCACTAATACCTGACACCTCATGAGCCGTAAAAGCAGTAAACCCTAACATCGTTGGTATATATAAAAGCATTGGGTATTTAATAATAGAGCCACCTATTCCGAGCATTCCTGAAACATACGATCCAACAAAGCCTATTAAAAAAATTGTTATAATCCATGCTATATCCATTGAGCTATCTCCTATCTAAAAAAAGGGAACCACTATCCTTGGCCCCCTCTATTGTCTTATGCTTTTTGTATCCAGAATGTTGAAATGCCATCTTCTTCTGTATGTTCTAAAATTGTGTGACCACCTGCAGCAGCCCAAGCTGGAATGTCAGCTAAAGCTCCTTTATCTGTTACATGCACCTCTAATACTTGTCCTGACTCCATTGTATCTACCGCCTTTTTCGTACGAACGATCGGCATTGGACATGCTAACCCTTTTGCATCTAATACTTTAGTTGAATTCATTTTATTTCTCCTTTAATTGTTCATTTTTATTAGTTGTAAATTTTTTTCTTCCTTAACGCACGGCACAACGGTTTGGACCGATTTCCATTTCTGTTTGCTCTTCAGCAGTAGGAGTAACTTTCCCCATATTCACTTGACGAATTTCTTGATAAGCATTTGGTTGTGGCGGTAGATTATCCGTCACCATACTACGGAATTTTGCTTCGTCTTCTATATTTAAGCCATGATTTTCTGCGAACAAATCACCTAAACGCTTGGAAACTGTACCATCTTCATTTAATTCATCGATAATCATAAAATGTGCAGGTAAAACAATTAACTCATTGGAAAGCGCACGGTAACGTGAATATAATGTTTCCCGAAGATCTCCAACCCAATCCTCTGCAAGACCTGCTAAATCTGGGCGTCCAATAGAATCGATAAACAAGATATCCCCTGTTAATAAAAACGTATTATCTACTATAAAAGAAGTGGAGCCAATTGTATGACCTGGTGAGTATAATGCTTGAATTGCAATCGTCGTGTTCCCAATCTTCACTTCCATACCATCAACTAAGGGAGTGTAATCAAATACAACTTCCTCTGCATCTTTTGGAGGCAAGAAGTAAGTCGCACCAGTTTCCGCAGCAATCGTACGTCCACCTGAAATATGATCAGCATGTAAATGCGTATCAAATATATTCGTAATTTTTGCTTGTTTACTTGCAGCAAAGTTGGTAAATACATCTGCCATACGTGTAGCATCAATAATTGCTGCTTCCCCATTGGAAATAACCATATAAGAAAGGCAACCTTTACCGAGACGAACAAATTGATATAATTCTCCACCGTTTTCCAGATCACTTACTTTCAGTGGTTCTAGATACTCACTCCATGATTTCATACCCCCTTGAAGATATGCTGCATCACGACCTTCATCCGAAAGCATTTCTGCTACCATGATAGATGATCCCTCCTTCGCACAAACAACTAATACATCTTTCTCTGTTGGAATTTGAGTTAGGATTTCTTCTACTCCATCTAACAGCTCAAAATACGGAATATTTAAATACTCAAATTTATGGCCATCTATTTTCCAATCTGCAAACGCATCTGCATTACGTACATCTAAAATAAATAATTCTTCATTTTTAATTACTTTTTGTGCAACTTTTTCTGCTGTCCATGTAATTACTGACATGTCGATTTACCCCCATAGGTATTATTTTTTCGAAATTTTTTTAGGAGATATTACCCCTCACCTCATTAAAACGTTAATGTTGGTGATGCATCTTTTGCAAACTCTAAGAACGTTACTGCTCCGCCAACTTCAATTCCATCTATGAAATCTTCCTTCGTTAACCCCATTACATCCATCGTCATCTGACAACCGATAAATTTCACACCTAGTTCTTGTGCCATTTCTACTAATTGCGGAATACTTGGAACATTAGCTTTTGCAAACCCTTCAGCAATCGCCTCGCGTCCTTCTGGCATCGGAAGATCTTGCATACCTTGTTTGTGAATTAAGTTTAATCCTTCGAATGTGAAGAAGATTGTCACTTCTTTTTCAGTTGCTGCTGCTGCTGTTGCTATATTAAATACTTTATAAGCGTCGAAAAGACCACCATTACTTGCGATAATCGCTACTTTGTTTGTCATTATTAATTCCTCCAAATTTAGATAGTTTTATTTATGTTGCCTGTCCACTCTGTCATACCCGGTATTACGTTCCACACATTTATAAAGCCATTGTTTGCTAATTTTTGTGCAGCAAAATCGCTTCGCTTACCAGTACGACAAATCACATAGATAGCCTGATCTTTTCCTAATTCATTGATTCTGGCTTCTAAATCACCCATCGGAATGGATATAGCTCCTTCTATATGACCAAATGCATACTCCGCTTCTTCACGTACATCTATAAGTACACCACCTTCAGCAACTTTTTCTATAAGATCCTCTATTGGAAGAATTTGTTTATGCTGTTTTTCTACGACTGTGTCATTTAAGCATTTGCGAATATAATGCTTCAGTAAGTCACCTTCTTCAGTAGTCCCAATATATTGGTGACCAACAGACTCTGACCATGCAGCGATATCTGCCTTTGATCCTTTATCCGTCGCAGCAACTTCTAAAATTTGACCATCCACTAAGTTATTCATCGCTTTTTTTGTTTTGACAATCGGCATTGGACAAGCCAAGCCTTTCGCATCTAATTGAACATCTGCTTTTAAACTCATGATTGCTCTCCTTTATACCTACTAGGGTATTATTTTAACGAAAATTTTTTAGAGTACTTCGCCTTCCCAAGCCAACATACCTCCAGTCATATTTGATACATCAAACCCATGACCTTCTAGGAACTGTGTAGCTCGACCACTTCTTCCACCTGAGCGACATACCATAATATATGACTCTGATTTAGATAATTCATTCATACGAAACTCTAATAAACCTAGTGGAATATGAATAATCCCTGGAATCTTACCTTCCGCTACTTCATCTACTTCACGCACATCTATCATGTTAAGAGATTCACCATTTGCTAATTTTTGTTCTAATTCTTTTGTTGTAATTTCTTTCATTTTTAGTATCCTCCTTTTAATTCCATGCACTCATGCCACCACGGACATTCGTTACATGTTCATAACCTAATTTTTTTAGTTGTTTACATGCATTGCTACTGCGCATTCCACTTTGACAAATTACTACGATTTCTTTGTCTTTAGGTAAATTATCAAATTTAGAGCCAAGTGGTATATTTTTAAATGGACGAATGTTCCTTCCTTTAAACTCACCAGGAGTTCTTACATCCACAAACACTTTATTTGGATCATTTAACATAGTTTTAAGCTCTGCAGTTGAAATTGTTTTAACACCTTTGGACGGCATTATCTTCCAAACAAAGAAAACTACTACTATTACGATAAAAATCCATTCCATCTTAACCATCTCCTTAAATAAATAAATTCACATGACCATCTTCGGCATCTGCTAAATATGCAGCTACTCCAGCATAGTGAACACCATCTAATAATTCTTCTTGTTGAAGACCTAGTAAATCCATTGTCATCGTACATGAAACTAGCTTAATATCTTGTTCCTGTGCCATTTCGATTAATTGCGTCAAAGTAAGCGCATTATGTTTTTGCATAACATGCTTGATCATCTTCGGTCCCACACCTGCCATTTGCATCTTAGATAAACCAAGTTGCTCTGCACCCCGAGGCATCATTTTTCCAAACATCTTCTCTAAAAATCCTTTTTTCACTTCTATCAGTTGTTGTTTACGAAGAGCATTAATTCCCCAAAACGTGTGAAAAATTGTTACCTCATGATCATAAGCTGCAGCACCGTTTGCAATGATATAAGCAGCCATCGCCTTATCGTAATCACCACTGAATAAAACGATTGTCGTTCTTTTCTTATTCATTATAAGCTCCTTCATACCACTATGGGTATTATTTTATTTAAATAAAAAAGCCTTTTTATCGGCTCTTTACAACTAAGTTCATAGCTTCTTGAATAACGGAATTCATTTTTTCTTTATTACCTTCCGCTTCTTGCACACATTCCAAGAGATTGTTACTTACAATCACGCCAATCGTACGATCAGCTGCTGAACGAACCGCTGACAGTTGAGTAACAACTTCTTTGCAGTCTTTCCCTTCCTCCATCATACGCAAAATCCCTCTAAGTTGACCTTCCATACGTTTTATACGGTTTATCGTTTTTACATCATATGCCATCGAATATACCTCCTTCCAAAAGGTTGTCGACTTAATCATTACTTATAACCGTATAATATACCCCATTAGGTATAATGTCAACAGATAAATTGGAGGATTGTTTTATTAGTCTTTGTCTTCTACCTAAAAACTCTCTTAGGAATTACTATACACAATAGACTTATATCATACTGAAACCAGTTGTTATATAAGCATTTTTGTTGTAGGATTAATTGCTTGCACTTGATATATTAGAAAATTATTTGCAACCTTGCTTATTCTAATAATAAGTGTGCTACATAGATTAGAAAGTTCGGTGGAATAATTGAATACAAAAGCTTTATTATTGGCATTAATCACGGTGATAATTTGGGGATCATCTTTTGCAGCTATCAGTTCTAGCTTACGGGGAGATTACTCACCAGGTCATTTAGTTTTATTTCGTTTTATTATTGCTTCTCTCTTATTTGCTCTTATCGCTATGTGGCCTGGTGTTAAGTTTCAATTACCTAAAAAAGAGGATATCTTAAGTATCTTACTTCTAGGATGGATTGGAATTAGCGTCTATCATATATGCGTAACTTTTGGTCAAATGTCTATATCAGCCGGGACAGCAGGTATGCTGATAGGTTCCGCGCCTATTATTACAACCATTATGGCTGTTTTTATATTGAAGGAGCATCTCGGAACAATAGGTTGGCTTGGATTGGGCTTTGGCTTTATCGGTATCATCCTGATTGCATTAGGCACTGGAGATTCGTCCTTTCATATTTCTCCAGGAGTATTTTTAGTATTACTAGCAGCAGTTGCGACATCTATCTTTTTCGTTTATCAAAAGCCTTATATAAAAAATACAACGCAATCGAATTAACCGCTTACTTTACTTGGGCCGGCACTTTGCCGTTTCTATTTTTCGCTCCTGGTCTTCTTCAGGACATTCAAGGTGCAACACTCGAAGCTAATTTATCAGCCATTTATATTGGAATTTTCCCTACAGCGGTTGCATATCTTACATGGGCAATCGCACTTTCGCAAAGTAACGCTAGTTCAGTTTCAAACACGCTTTATGCTGAACCAGTCGTTGCTATACTTATCACTTGGTTTTGGCTACACGAGCTACCGACATCTCTCTCCGTAACAGGTGGATTCGTTGCAATCTCCAGTTTACTTTTTGTAAACTTGTATGGGAAAAAGCAGCGAGTATTAATGAAGAAAAATAGATGGATGAAACCTAATCATACTAATTAAGGTACTGGGTGGAAACAGTAAATAACTGTTTTAACCCAGTACCTTTTTGCTTTTATCAATTCTGTGGTATTCAGATATTTGAATCACCCGAACATCTTGGGTGTTCAGTTCGTGATAGATATCTCTGCTATCTCGAAATGAAATATATTGATCCCGCTCACTTTGAATCAGCTCTTCAGCCTTTTCTTGAGATTCCATATAGATGAATCGTCTAATGTAATAGTTTTCATCAAAGAAGTAGGTTACTTTAAATTCTTTCACTACTTTTTTCTCCTAACATATTGTAATTTTCATTAGGATATCCAAATCACGGTGTTTTAAGCGAGTGACTGGCCAGTAGAAATAAGTTGTTCATAACACACAGAGTTTTAGTGAATCCTATTTTCCGTATTGGGATCGAAGAAATGCGCTTTTTCCATATCGAATGCTAAAGATATTGTATCTAATGGTTGAATAGTAGAGTTTGAATCGATTCGAGCAATAAAGTCAGACTCATTTAGGGTAGAATAAAGATATGTTTCGGCTCCCATTAACTCTGCAACATCAATTGTTGCTTGAAAAGTTGAATGGACACGTGACTCTATATCTTTAGCATCTGTATAGATGTCCTCCGGTCTTACACCTAAAATAAGTTCTTCTCCCAAATACCCTTTTTCCTGTAGAAGTTTACGTTTACCTTCCGGAATATGCACTGTTATTTCACCGATCATAAAGCCTTCTGTAGTCATTGTGCCTTTAAAGAAATTCATCGCCGGTGATCCTATAAAGCCTCCAACAAATAAATTGATAGGTAAATCATAGACATCCTTTGGGGTTCCTACTTGTTGAATAACTCCATCCTTCATCACTACGAGTCTGGTTGCCATCGTCATCGCTTCTGTCTGATCATGCGTGACATAAATTGTTGTTGTCTGTAATCGGCGATGCAATTTTTGTATTTCCGTACGCATTTGAACGCGTAATTTTGCATCTAAGTTCGATAATGGCTCATCCATCAAGAATATTTTTGCATCTCGTACAATAGCTCGACCAAGCGCAACACGTTGTCGTTGCCCACCTGATAACGCTTTCGGCTTACGTTTTAAGTAATCTTCTAAACCAAGTATTTTTGCGGCCTGTTGCACTTGTTCATCAATCTTATTTTTTGGTACTTTCCGAAGTTTTAAGCTAAAAGCCATATTTTCATAGACCGTCATATGTGGATATAGCGCATAGTTTTGAAAAACCATAGCAATATCACGATTTTTAGGAGCGACTTCATTCATTCGTTTTCCATCGATTTCAAAATCACCTGCAGATATATCCTCTAAACCTGCAATCATTCGTAATGTAGTGGATTTACCACACCCTGATGGACCTACAAATACAATGAATTCTTTATCTTGAATATGAAGATTAAAGTCTTTAACAGCTAATACACCTTTATCATATTCCTTTGTTAGATTCACTAATTTTAATTCCGCCATACGACTTCTCCTCCCAAACTGTTATTAACTATTCATTTTCCATAAATTATTGTTACGTTTGGATGTTCCTTTAAACAACTTGCAGGAAAATCTTCTGACATACCATCTTGCTGTATTCGTTTAATTGACGCCATTTTATGTTCTCCAAAAGCAAGTAACACAATTTGTTTTGCTTGCATGATAGTTTCAATTCCCATCGTGATTGCGTATCTAGGTACTTCTTGTTTTGTATGAAAGTATTTCGAGTTCTCTATTCTTGTCTCTTCTGCCAATGTCACGATATGTGTTGCTGAATGGAATGAAGTACCTGGTTCATTGAAGCCTATATGGCCATTTACACCAATTCCAAGCAACTGTAAATCAATACCACCATATTGCTGAATTAATTGTTCATAATGAGCGCATTCCGCCAGTAAATCCTCCGCTAAACCATTCGGTAAATGGATGTTGTCTGGGGAGATATCAATTTGGCTGAACAAATTCTCTTCCATGTAGTTGTGATAACTAGTCGACTCATTAGACGCTAGCCCAACATACTCATCTAAATTGAACGTTTTAACTTCGGAAAAAGAAAAGTAGCCTTGCTTATATTTCCTTACTAGTTCTTCATAAAATCCAAGTGGAGTTCCACCTGTTGCTAAACCTAAGACACTATCAGGTTTCCGAAGTAGTTGCTGTTCAAATAGCGATGCAGCTTGCCGGCTCATTTCTTGGTAGTCATTCACTTCAATCCAACGTATTTGCTTTGAATTAATCATCAGAATACCTCAACCTACCTTTACAAAAAGTGTAACGTACATCGAATTCATGATTGAGTAAAACAATATCTGCGTCTTTTCCAACTGTTATACTTCCTTTTCTATCGTAAACACCAAGTCTTTTCGCAGCATTCTTCGATGTCATTTTTACTAGATCTTCTACCGTAGATTCGGATAGATTTCGTATTTTTTTAAAAGCATCAATCATTTTCAACAAACTCCCTGCTAGTGCTCCATTCTCTAAAGTTGCTTTAGAACCAACTACCTGTACATTTTGATCTGCTAATGTGTAGTTTCCATCTGGTAATCCCTTTGCACGCATCGAATCCGTAATAAGTATTAATCGCTCTGGACCGATCACTTTCACGATTAGCTTTAACATATCATCGGATAAATGAATTCCATCAGCAATAACCTCGCAAAAAAGCTGATCGTTCATTAAACCTGCTCCTACCACTCCTATTTCCCTGTGGTGTAAACCACTCATAGCATTTGTAAAATGGGTTAAATGCGATAATCCATGTTGAACAGCTTGTTCAATATCTGCATATGTTCCTTTTGTATGACCAGCTGATGAAATCACACTGTTCTTCTGAAGGAATTGAATCATTTCAAAGTTTGTATCAAGCTCAGGCGCTAACGTGACTATTTTTAGATGGGTCAATTGATCGCCGAACCACTCTTTTATTAACTTAACGGAAGGTTCACGAATATGTTCTAATGGCTGGGCTCCTGCTTGTTCTGCATGAATAAAAGGACCTTCTAAGTGAATACCTAACATTTCAGCACCTTCATAATTCATCGAATCAGACATAAATCTGGAATTCACTTTTACTGATTTCTGAATCCGCTGAGGAGAATGAGTAAGAGTTGTTGCTAAAAAAGATGTTGTCCCCTCTTGAGGTAAATATGCCGCAATTCTCATGGTTGCTTCTTCTTCGCCATCCATAAAATCAGCACCAACTGCCCCATGAATATGAATGTCGATAAAACCTGGAAGCGCTAAACACCCTTGACCATCCAATCTACTTCCCGTATGGTTTTGTATTGGCTCATCAGATATTCGAGCAATCCTACCATTTTGAATGAAGATTTCTCCAAGTATTATTTGTCCATCTTCTAGACAAATTTGGATATTGTGTATGAGATAGTCATCCATTAAGTACACCTTCTTATTTTTAGGTCGTTATTTTTGCTTCCTGCGAAAGGTTTGATTTTGGATATCTTCTATCGCTTCTCGTGTGGCATCTAAATAAGTAATGGTAGTATCAAATTGCTTCGAAGCAACGGACATAAAAAGAATATCCATGACATGGAGTTGCGCTAACCGTGAAGACGTTGCAGCACTTCGAAAATTAGCCTCTCTTGTTGGAGAGGTATAGAGCTGAATAGCTGAAATTTGAGAGATAGGAGACTGACCATATTTCGTCAAACTAATGGTGGTAGCTCCTTTTTCATTTGCTAGTTCGAGAATTTTCTCTACCTCAAATGTATTACCAGTAAATGAAATACCAAATACTACATCTTCTTCACTTGCATTTGCAACAATCGTTGCTCCCATATGTAAATCTGTACTGCTTGTGGAAGCTTTATGAATACGTAGAAATTTTTGCTGAGCATCTATAGCAGCTATTCCAGAAGCCCCTACACCAAAAAAGTGTATGTTTTTCGCCTTCACGATAGCTTCGACAGCTAAATCTAACTGCTGGCTTCCGACTAACTCTGCAGTTTCTAGTAATGTTTGAACTGCTTGTTCTGTTACCTTTTGGATCGTAATGGATACAGGCTCATTTGGTTTAATATCACGGTCTGTCAGTTCGATTTTGCGCCCTAAATCTCCATTAATTCGTAGCTTTAAATCTTGAAAACCTTTTAATTTCAATGATTTACATAATCTTGTTACTGCTGCTCCACTTGTTTGACTCAATTCACCTAGTTCAGATACCGTTAGTCCAACAGTCTTCTCAGGGTTTTCCAGTATATAATCCGCAATTTTTTGTTCGGACGGTGGAAGCAACTTTCTCATTTCCTCTAATAAAACTAACCCACCACTCGATATCCCCATTCAAATCAATCCTTCTACCTATAATTTTGTTCCTATGAGAAATTAATCTCCTTATTCATTTGTCAATTCTTTCACCATAACATGGAATTTCCTAAACGTTTGAAATCCATTTTTTAAATAGAGGTGACCAGCTGCGCTCGTTTCACTAGTCCATAAAAACCAAGCACCTAGAATTGTTTGTTTTCTCATCGTTTGCAATGTTTCATGTAATAGAATTTTTCCTAAACCCTTACCTTGCTCACTTTCATCCACGCCAAACGGACCAAACCGTTCTCTAATTCCTTCGTATCCACCGTATAAAACAAAGCCTACTATTTGATGTTGTTTTTTTGCCACTATGATTTGAGATGGATCCAAACTTTGTAATGCACCTTCACGAATCGCCCTTCCCCAATCAGGATTAAAATGGACATTAGCAAATTGAATAAGTTCGTAAAAATCACCATCTTGAACACTAGCAAAGGAATATCCCTCTTTTTCACGCTTCTTTTTTAGTTGTTGAATACTTAAAGGATACTCGTAATCAGTTAATGCCCGATGCATAGCAACAGGAGAATATACTTTTTTAAAGCCTTCTTTTAGTAAAAAAGCATAACCCTTTGGATAATGAGCTTCATCAATACCTGGCAAAAAGTAGTTAGGGGCATAGGAGGAAAAGAAAACTTTTTCTGCTCCTTGTTCTATTAGATATTGGCAAGCTTGCTTCACTAATTGGTGACCAATACCATTTCTTTCATAGCTCCGTTCTACCATAAAAAATGAAATCCATCCTGTATCAGATTCTAAATTAGTTCCTTCCATTGGGAGCTTCCTTGTTATAGCTAATATAGCTCCAACAATTTCTTCTTTATCAACCGCTACAATCAAACCTTTTGGATCAAAGTTTGCATCCAGCAATATTTGCTTACGGAACCTTCTTGCATTTAGTGGGTCACGGTTCAGCACTTCATTCCATAATTCAACGATTCCTACTTCATCTCCATTTTGAAATGTTCGGTACATTGCCATCATCCTTCTTTTAAAGTTGCTAATTTAACAGCTTCCCTTACAAAGCCTTTGGATTTAGAAATCAGATCTGTTGCATGTGATTTATCCACATTAGTTAATATCATGACAACAGCTAACTTTACATCGTATGCGGTCTCTTCCAAAATTTTTTCCGCCTCTTCATAAGGAACATCTGTAATGTCACATACCATCTTTTTAGCACGTTCTCGAAGCTTAAAATTACTTGCATTCAAATCCACCATTAAATTTTTATATACTTTTCCAGTCTTTATCATGGAAGCAGTGGAAATCATGTTTAAGATCATTTTATGAGCAGTTGCTGCACGTAAACGGGTAGAACCAGTAAGAATTTCTGGTCCAGTTACAACCTCTATGTTAATAGTAGCAAATTCACTTATCGCTGAATTTTTGTTACTTGAAAGACTCACGGTCGTTGCTCCACAAGAATTCGCAAAAATTAATGCCCCTTTCACATAAGGAGTTCTGCCACTTGCTGCTATTCCAATAACCACATCATTTGCATTAACATTAAGGTTTTGCAGGTCCTTTCCTCCAAGTAACTCATCATCCTCTGCACCTTCGACTGCAGTAAACATAGCCCTTTCCCCACCTGCTAAAACAGCTTTCACCATTTCTGGTGAAGTACTGAAGGTCGGAGGGCATTCCACTGCATCTAGTACACCTATTCTTCCACTCGTTCCCGCTCCAATATAAATGAGACTTCCACCGTTTTTAAAAGCTTTTACTACTTTTTCAATAGTTTCCTCAATTTGTGGAATGACTATTTGGACTGCTTTCGCAATGGTTTGATCCTCTTCATTCATAAGGTGCAAAATCTCGTTTAAGGACATCTCATCTAAGTGATGTGAATTTGGGTTAAACTCTTCCGTTGTTAGAAGTGATATTTTTTCCATTGTTCTGCCTTCCTATCTATATCGTAAGTATGGTCGTCTATTTTCCTTAAATTTTTCACTATCTATTTGACATGCAGCTAAATAATCATTGGTTCGATTTTCTAACAGTGCTTTTCGTAAACAATCGCTTCCTGCCAACAAATCAAACATTGGATGCTTTAAATTGCCGTACTCAAGAAATTTTAATTCTTTTGGATACATTTTATAAATTATTTCCAACACGTGGACCAAAGTGTATATGGGTTTAAACAATTCTCGATTTGTGATATGAAGCTGAATCCCTTCACAGTTTTCTCCTACATACTTTTGGTATGTTGGTCGGAATAATATTGCCCTGGCATGGACCCCTTCAAGCCCAACAGCATTGACTTCATCTTGAAATTTTACTCCGTTTATAAAAGGTGCCCCCACAATCTCAAATGGTTGGGTAGTACCACGACCTTCAGATAAATTAGTTCCTTCTATTAAACAAGTTCCAGGATACAATAACATCATATCTAAATTCGTTGTATTCGGAGAAGGTGGTATCCACGGTAACTGTGTTTCCGT
Source organism: Psychrobacillus sp. FSL H8-0483 (assembly GCF_038637725.1). Taxonomy (NCBI): domain Bacteria; kingdom Bacillati; phylum Bacillota; class Bacilli; order Caryophanales; family Bacillaceae; genus Psychrobacillus; species Psychrobacillus sp. FSL H8-0483. The sequence continues at coordinate 386,062 of NZ_CP152052.1, read as the reverse complement.
AAAATAACAATCTCTTTCCCAGCCTTCCATTTCAATTACAGTCAAATCACAATGTATCGAAAACTCTTCATTGAAATACGTTGCCAACTCTCCTACAGTCATGCCATGACGATTTGGTATTGGATACAGCCCAACAAATGATGTGAAATCATCATCCATTAAATTACCTTCTACCTCACATCCACCTATCGGATTTGGTCGATCTAATACGATGATTTTCTTACCTGTACTTGCACACGCCTGCATCATATAAGCAAGCGTGTAAATATAGGTATAATATCTTGAGCCAATGTCTTGGATATCGAAAACAATTACATCTACTCGATTCATCATAGGAATCGTTGGTTTTTTAGATTCTCCATATAAACTGAACACCGGAACCCCTGTCTCTTCATGCACCATGTCAGAAAACCTTTCACCTTCTTTTGCTGCTGTTTTCAAACCATGCTCTGGAGCAAAAAGTGCAGTTAAATGAATATCCGGATGTTGATGAAATAAACGGACGGTAGATACCAACTTTTCATTTGCACCAGTTTGATTGGTCAATAATCCAACTCTTTTTCCTTTTAATAAAGAAACGTGATGTTCCATAAAAATATCTACACCGAGCTTTACGTATCGTTTCATTATTCTTTTACTCCACCTAACGTTAACCCCTTAACGAAATAACGTTGGAATAATATAAACACAATAATCATTGGAATAGCAGCAATGGCTGCGCCACTCATCAGTAACTTAAAGCTAGCCAAGTTAGCATCTTGTAAAGTTTTTAAACCAACAGGCAGTGTATACAATTCAGCACTGTTCAAGACGATAATTGGCCACAAGAATGAGTTCCAAACATTCATGAAGGTAAAAATACCAAGTGCAGCAAGTCCAGGCTTTGCGAGTGGTAGAACCACTGTCCAGAATGTTCGCCATTCACTTGCACCATCCATTCTTGCCGCTTCTAGTAGTTCATCCGGAATGGAGTACATAAATTGCCTCATTAGGAATACACCGAATACCATTGATAAATCAGGCAGGATTAACGCCCAATGTGTATCCATCAATTCAAAGTTACGAATCATCATGAAGAGCGGAACAAGTGTCACTTGTCCGGGAATCATCATCGTTGAGATAATGGTCCAAAAAATTAAATTTCGACCTGGGAATTTCTTTTTTGCTAATACGTAGCCAGCCATAGAATCTATTAATAATATTCCAGCCGTTACAACTACAGAGATATATAAACTATTGAAAAACCATTTTCCAACATCATGTTTTTGAAATAAATTCTTGAAACTAGAAAATGTATTATCTACAATATGATCCATCATCTCGCGATGGTATTTCTCTTCCTCAGCATTACCTGCTTTTTTGGCATCTCTTTCTCCAGACCAATGTTCAAAATACAAAGGAATTCCCATTGGATACATTTTGGGTGGATTAGCATCTACATAAGATACAGGTCGTTCCATGTCTTTTGATTGATAACTGCTTAACTGTAGCGAAGTGGAGAATACCCAGTAAAGCGGGAGTAATGAAACAACAGCAAATATCGTTAGTAATACATAAATAATTAGTTTATTAAATCGATCATACGGTTTTTTCTTCATAGTCAATCCCCCAATCACTCATCATGACGAAGTACCCGGAACTGGATAATCGAGAAGATAAGGATGATAACAAACAATACAACAGACTGAGCCGCAGCCAAACCAAACTCAAAATCGCGGAAACCTGTCTTATAAATAAGGTGAACTAATGTTTCCGTGGCACTACCCGGTCCTCCACCAGTCATCATAATAATTTGAGTAAATACTTGAAACGAACCAATTGTACTCAATAACACGAGATACAACGTTGTAGGTTTTAATAAGGGAATTGTAATATGAAGCCATTGTTTAAAACTACTTGCTCCATCTATTTTTGCTGCTTCATAAAGCGAATGTGAAATAGATCCCATGGAAGCTAAATACATAATAATCCCAACACCAAATGGGATTAAACATTGCATAATGATTAATGCCCATAATGCACTGGATGATTGCCCTAACCAGTTAATTTGGTCGATCCCAAACCATCCTAATACATAATTGAATAACCCAAATTCATAGTTATACATCCAGCGCCAAACCATCGCAATTATGACCATTGAAGTCACTGAAGGTAAATAAAAAGCAGAACGGAATAAGCTTTGAGATAGCTTCCCTAGTCCAAAAATCATCGATGAAATAACAAGCGCACTAATTACTCCGAAAGGGACTGTGACCACAGTGAAGAGCAAAGTGTTTTTCAGTGCAATACGGAAGGCTTCACTCTCAAAGACTTTTATGTAATTATCAAATCCTGCAAATTCACTGCCAAATACTTTGTATTCTTGAAATGAAAGGACAAAAGCCCACACTACTGGAATGGCTACAAACAGAGTAAATAATAGCAATTTCGGCAATAAAAATAAGTAGGCACTATAATTCTTTTTTATTTGAAGAAGAACGGAATAATTTGCTTTTTTCATCACATTTACATGTTCAGTTTCTTTTTTTGATGCTACGTCAATTGGTTGTTGAGTCAAAATCGGGACACCTCCTAAAATTGAAGCAGGCTTGCGTGATGCAGAGCCTGCTTAACTTAATTATTTTAGTAATTCGTCTACGGCTTTCTTCGCATCTGCCATTGCATCTTTAGCTGTTTTTTCCCCATTAAAAACTAACTGAAGTTGTGTTTGAATTGCTTCGTCAATTTTTCTCCATTCAGGATGACGAGGAAGCATCACAACTTGTTCAGACATCTCCATTGCACGAGTCATTTCTGGATTATCTTTAAAAGGATCCATTTCTGCTGCACTAATTCGTGCTGGGAAAATACCATAGTTTTGTGCCATGTGATATTGTTCTTTATCTGTTGAAATAAACTTCATGAAATCAGCAGCTGCTGCTTTTTTGTTTGCATCTTTATCTTGATGGAACATTACCCATCCACCAACACCACCGATTGTTACAGCCTTATCTGAATCTCCTGTTGGATAATTAGCTACCGCAAAGTTTGTCGGGTACTTACCTTGCGCAGCACCAATTGCCCATGTTGCCCATGGTTGCATTGCTACTGTACGCTGTTCTTCATTCGCCCATGCTTGGAATGTTCCTCCAACATCAATTCCTCCATGCGTTTCAGGCGCTACTTTTTCTGTTAATTTTAAATCGGCTAAATCTTGAATTGCTTGCACTACTTCTGGAGTGTCAAATGTGAATTCCGTCATATCTTCATTTAGTGGTGAACCACCGTTTTTATAGAAAAATGGCCAAGCTTCATAATATCCAGGCATTATATAAGTCGAAAAACCATGTACGTCTATTTTGCCATCTCCATCGCGATCAAATGTAAGCTTTTTCGCTGCATCTAAAAACTCATCATACGTCCATTCTCCACCTTCAGGAGGGGTAACACCTGCTTCTTCGAATAAATCTAGGTTAAGAAGCATTGAGTGTAGCGTAATAGAATTAGGAATTCCGTACATTTTGCCATCATATGTGTATGCGTCTAAAGCATTTTCGTAAAAGTCTGCTTTTGCATCTTTATCAAAAAAATCATCTAAAGGCTCAATTACTCCTTGTTCAATATGATCGATGCTTACTGCACTTCCACTGATATCAACTGGTGCAATGTCTGGCCATGATTTACCTGCAATCGCCACTCCAAGCTTGTCACCCATTTCAGCCCATGGCACTTGAACTAATTCAATCTCTACCCCTTCGTGTGCTTCTTCATATTCTTTAATCTTCGCTTCTAACCAATGGAATTTATTGTCATCTTTATCTGGCCATCTCGGACCATCCCAAATGGTTATTTTACCTTTAAATTCATCTGCAGATCCCACTTCATCACCATTACACGCCGCTAAAACAGAAGCTGCTAGTCCAAGTGAAGCAAGTGAAAGCATCGACTTTTTCCACATTCTCTTCATTCTACATTTCCCCCTTTTAATGTTTTCACCAAGCAATTTTCCCCAAAATTGTTTGTCGTTTTGCCCCTGTTGTTGAAGGTAAATTATTTGGAACTTTATGAAATCCTAAATAACCAAGTAAAGCGAATACAAAAGCTTCTTTCGCATCACTATTTATGCCTAATGCGTCCGATGATTTTACATTTATTTCTTCAGGCAGGAGTTGCTTCAGATAAGTTAGTAATGTAGCGTTATGAACCCCACCACCACTCACAAAAACTTCTTTCACATCATGTGTCTGAATGTGTTTTTGAATTTCCATTGCTAAAGAACATGCAGTAAACATCGTTATAGTTGATATTTTATCCAATGAAGAAATTCCATATTGATCGCCTTCGCTCCAGAGACGTTTTGCATAAGCCTCTCCGAATACTTCTCTACCTGTACTTTTTGGAGCAGGCTTTAAGAAATAGTCGTTGCCCATCAATAATCTCAACCAGTCTTGATGGACAGAGCCTTCTTTTGCAAACTTTCCATTGTCGTCAAAGCGTTGAATCCCGTTCGTATACAAAGATACAAATGCATCAATAATCATATTTCCGGGGCCGGTATCATATGCAACAACATCTTGTTCAGCTTCTTTTGGAGGAAGTACTGTGATATTCGCAATTCCCCCAATATTAGCGATTACTCTTCCTACTTCATGCGATTGAAAAAGAAACTGATCAGCAAATGGTACAAGGGGCGCCCCCTGCCCTCCTGCCGCCATATCTCGAGTTCTAAAATCACCGATTACAGGAATTCGGGCCTCTTCCGCTAATGCAGAAATATCTCCAATTTGCCATGTGTTCGGTCGTGCAAACAATGTTTCCTTCTCCACAATTGGTTCATGCCAAATCGTTTGTCCATGAGTGCTAATTAAATCAATTGAATGGTAATCCAATGAAGAATTCGCAAGAGCTTCTTTAATGAACTTTGCATAAAGTTCACCTAAATACATGTTCATCGAAGATACTTCTTGAATCGATACACTTGGATTCATTAACTGAAATAATCGGGAAGTCAATTCCTTCGTGTAAGGCATCGTTACAAAGTACGTCAGTTCATACTGCAATTGATTATTAACAAATGAAAAATCTACAATGGCGATGTCTAGTCCGTCGAGAGAAGTTCCTGACATAAGACCACACACACGCATAGGTTTCAACATGACACTCCCCTTCCATTAAAAGCAAAAACTGAAAGCGCTTACCCATAGTTTAAATGTTCTGAAATTAAATATCAATACTATTTTAATATTCTAAAAAAAAATTTCATTTAGACTAAACTAATAGGTAATTTCCCCTTTATTGACGTTTCACCTACTAGATATTCAGCAACGATTTCAAACGCCGTTTGTGTAAACTCATATGTGCAAATCATGCGATTCGCTCTTGGAAAGAGACTCGCATCATAAGGTACTCGCACAGCCACGATATCCACAGGTTTACCTGTTTCAATTAGATTATCTACCAATAGTTGTTGTTCTTTGTTTTGAACTGCATTCAAAGTTAAAACAACCAATCTATCAAAATTCTTTGCTTGTTCCCTCAAAGCTTCAATTAGTTCAATAAGTTGGGATGAGGGAACTTGAATTATTTCCAGGTTAGTATGAACTTTTTTCAATTGCTCTGCCATTTCTATTGTTGCATATCGCTTATCCTCGACCATCGTTGCATATTCATTTGTTGGGAAAATCAGTAATACACGCTCACTTGCATGTATTGCAGTACCTTCCCCATGAACAAAAGTAACACCATCTTTATAGATTTGTTTCATTTCACTTTGCTGATTGAACGATCCAACAAAATCTGCCACTTGCTGTGAATTTTCGATTTCTTCCCACGTCGTATACTTAGCTATCATTCTTTCAATTCTTGCAATCGAATTATCTATTTGTTGAACAGAAAGTTCCCCACTCTCGACCGCTTCAACAATCTTTAAAATAGATTGCTCTTGTAATGAATGAATATGAGATACCATTACCAAATCGACACCAGCTTTTACTGCTTTCACACATCCGTTGACGGTTCCAATGCCTTTCGCAATAGCATCCATTTCCATACAATCAGTTGTCACAACACCATCAAATCCTAGTTGATCACGCAGTAATCCTGTAATAACCGAATGCGATAAGGTAGCTGGTGTATTCGATTCTAACTCAAGTGCAGGAAAATACACATGAGCACTCATGATCGCATCAGCACCAGCTTGAATACATGCTTTGAATGGCACTAGTTCTACTTCATGCAATCGCTTTAGGCTATGGGCAATAACAGGTAAGTCTAAATGTGAATCGACACTTGTATCACCATGGCCTGGGAAGTGCTTTAATGTTGTCATCACACCGGCGTGTTGCATGCCAAGCATTGATTGCTTCGCCATTTCCGTTACTTCATCTGGTTTTTCTCCGAAAGAGCGCACTCCAATTACCGGGTTTTTAGGATTATTATTTATATCTACAACAGGCGCCAAGTTCCAATTTACCCCAAGTGCTTTTAACTCTTTTCCTGTAATAACACCCGCATTGTAAGCATGTTTCGGTTGATGAGTTGCGCCCAACAACATCGCACCAGGAATAATGGTTGTTCCTTCTCCTAAACGTCGCACCACCCCATTCTCCTGATCAATACAAATGAGCAAAGGGGTCTTATAGCCAGCTTTTTTTGCTTCCTGTTGCAAGCTTTGTGTGAGTGCCAAAATTTCGTTTGGAGTACCGATGTTACGACCGAATAAAATAACTCCTCCGATGTGGTATTCGTGTATTAGATGCTTAATTTCATCAGAGATAATTGTTCCTTTAAAACCAGCTATTAATAATCTACCTGCTTTTTTCTTTAAACTCATTGTGCTCCCCCTTAGGAAATAGGAAATCCAGGAATATACCCTTCTTTTCTTACATGTAGTCCTTTTGAATTCTGCAACGTTTGTGCATAGGTTGTTCTTGCTAAACAACCACGCATTGTCCCTAATGCTTTGTAATAGTCGTAGTAGCGGAAACTGGAGGAATTCGTAATGAACCAATAACAAGATAATGCTTCTAAATACGCTTCGAAAGAATCCGTTACATCTACATAAATATCAGGCTCATATCCCTCCATGTCTTCCCAGTTTTCACTATGAAACACTCTCCTTAGACCATGTGGTGGTAATCCATCCAAATCAAAGCCTGGCAAAGAAGCTTTCAGCCACGCGTCCTGCACAACTAGCTGACAGAGGCGATGGTCGGGATGCATACTATTAATCCAATGCGTAATAACAAAATCCGGTTTTTCTTTCCTAAATAATGTTGCTACCTCTTTAACTAAATTTTCATTAAAAGTAAGCTCTGCATCCTTATAACTTAACGTAATACTCGTTCCTCCTATAACTGCAGCAGCCTTTTCCGCTTCATGTATTTTTTGTCTCCTATACGTTTCCACATCTACATGTGGTGGAGCTCCCTTTTCTCCAGCCGTCAAATGGAGAAAAGTCACTTTATATCCCGCTTGAGCATATTTGTGTGCAATTGCCCCAGCCTGAATCTCCCCGTCCCCACAATGCGCTCCAACAATCATTAAATGCATAGTTACACCTCTAATTACTCAGATTTGTCATGATAATATTGTGTAAACGTGGTCTCAAGCGACTCATGCCATCGTGTCGACCAAAATACACTCGATTGGTTAATAAAATCACCGTTAGCTCAGTAGATGGATCAATATAAAAACTCGTCCCCGTATATCCTGTATGTCCATAAGTTTGGGAAGACATCAGATCACCCGCAGGACTTGATCCATTCCCTTTCAATTGCCAACCAATTCCTCTTGCTTCTGTAGCGAACGAAGTAAAATTTTCTTTAGACTTTTGAAGCCACAACGGATGAAGGATTTGTTTTCCGTTGTATTCTCCGTTACTTTCCAACATGTCACAAAACTTCGCAATATCCCTTATAGTAGAAAATAAACCTGCATGCCCGCTAACACCTCCCATAAATTCCGTATTATCATCATGGACAATCCCATATTTATGGTCTTGTAAGTGTGGCAAATATTCGGTAGGTGCATATAGCTGCCTTTCTACACTCGGTAAATACGTCGAATCGTCCATATCTAAATGCTTAAATATATGATCTATCACATAATCCTGTATGTTCTGTCCCGATACTTTTTCAATGATTGCACCTAAGAGAATAAAACCTAAATCACTATAAACAACTTTCGTGTCAGGTATATAAACCAGTTCTTCTTTGTAAATATCAGCTAATACCTCATCATAAGAGAGCTTTCTCTCAAAATACGGTCTGTGAGCAATGAGCCCGGATGAGTGAGTTAATAATTGTTGAAGTGTGATCGTTTCTTTTTGGTGTATACCAAATTCCGGTAGAAAAGTTACTACTTTATCTTGTAAATGGATGTCTCCCGATTGAAAAAGTTGAAGCATAGCAGGCAAGGTTCCCATAACCTTCGTTAAGGAAGCCACATCAAAAAGATGTTCTGTAGACATTGGTACTTTGTCAGGCTCTATACTATTGGTCCCAATCGCCTCTTCCAGAATCCACTTCCCTTTATACTTAATGCGTATGACCGCACCAGGTGTTACTTGTTTGTCTATTTCTTCTTGTAGAAAAGAAACAATTTGTGATTTCATCACCATTCCCCCTATTACACTAGATGGATTTTGACATTGTTTCATAGTGTTTCCATGGTACATACTCTAGTTTCTCGTAAAAGGTCACCAGTTGTGTCCAATCAATAACGATATGATGCATACCACGTAAGATTAATTCATTCGATGCAGCCTTCACTAAATCGATACCATACTGATTTCCTCTTACATGACGATCAATCCCCAAAGGACCAATTCCTCCTAAAGGACCTTTGAACAAAGATGACCAATACACATTTTGAGCAATTAAAGGGGATTGCGGATCATTCATTCTACAAAATCCTTTTAGTTCATTGTCAATAAAGAATCCCATGAATTCTCTTCCACTTCCGTTAATGTTCGCATATCGCAAAGCCTCGTAATGCCATCTTCCTGGAAATACTTGTTTGAGGAAGGAAAGCAACTTTGGTATCTCCTCTCTCGTAAGGACCCTGAACAAGTGGGTAGGATTTGTGAGTTTATAAGGTTCAACAGTTCTTACTTCTCTCCTTAAATCTATTTCAATAGATTCCTTCTTATAACCGCGTCTTTCAAACCATTTTATCGTTTCTATATTTTCAAGTGGCACGCCAGGAAAATAGTGCCAAGGATCTCTTCCTAATCGAATTTCTCTGAGATGGAGATTATTAAATTTTTTCTCCACATGGTTTAATAGTTTCTGCCCAATCCCTCTATTTCTCGCTATCTTTCTAACTAGTAAACATTGAATCCAACCAATATACTTAGACATCTCTGTTTGGAGTTTTTCTTGATAACGTTTTGCTACCACTAGACCTATCAACTGCCCGTTTTCATAAATGACTATAGAGGCTTCTTTTAAAACGTTACTATCCTGGAGCGTGTTTTGTATCCACAATTTTTGGGTCATCGGAAATGAGTTCCCAATACATTCATTCCAAAATTCAACAATTTCACTCACTGGAACATCTATAACGTTCTTTTGTTTCATAGTCCAAGATTCCCTTGAAAATGCTTATTAAATGTTTCAACAAAGTTTTTTTCAATCTTCACATCTTTCTTAAGAAAACCCGCTACAATTGCACCACCTACTGGCGGGATAAGATTTTTTCGAAAAGTGAGATTTGGTAAGGTGATGCTCGCTAATTTTTGTAAATGTTGAATGAAAAGCGCAGAATTTGTAAAGACTCCTCCTGATAGAACTACAATAGTAGATTCATCTTGATCAAATAATTGTTGATGACAGGTCTTGATGGAATGGAACATTCTCATACAAGCATCATGGACAATTTGTACTGCAACTTCATCTTCGTTCATTGCTTCCTCTACTACGTAACAACTTAGTGGGGCAATACTGGATTTGGATTGATGTCCACCATATATTTTCTGAATAATCTCTGGAACTGTTTCTAGCTGAAAATGGTTCAAAACTCTACTAGTCAATGAAGTAAAAGAACCTCGACTGTCATACGCTTTGAACACAGCTTTTAAAGCTTCATTTCCCAAATAAAAACCACTACCTTCGTCATCAAACAAATAACCCCAACCACCTACTCGACACCTTTTTTGGTTTTTGTTCATCCCCAACGTAATGGCGCCCGTTCCAGCTATTTGTACGATTCCAGACTCTCCTAAAGATCCTGAATACAATGCATTGACAGCATCATTGTCCACGATGATCTGAGTCTTTGAAGGCAATTGTTTTTTTAATAGTCCTTCTACATTTTTATGGCTCCCACTCTCTCCAACGCCAGCCATCCCTGCAAAACAAATTTCAATCTGATTAAATATCCTTGGGTTTTGGATATGTATTTGATGTAACAAGTTGCTCAAAACCTTTTCAAATTCTTCTGGCAACATTGCATTTGGATTACTTGGACCCGTTATCACTTTCATGAAAACATTTCCGTTTTCATCTGCAACCAGTCCTACTGTTTTTGTTCCACCACCATCTATTCCAAGGACGTACATTGGATCATTCTCCCTTTATTAAATCAATTGTTTTTATCTATTATAAATATTCGAAATTTTATTTCAACTTTTTATTATAATTTTGTTATTTAATTTCAATATTGAATTCAAAAAGCAGTAGATACATTCATAGCGCTTTAGTATTAATTCAATTATTTCCCGAAATTCCTCAAAAAAAAGCGTTTCCATTTATCTTGGAAACATACTAGATAGTTTTTATACTTTTATTCGCTTTATATCTTTTAAGTGGTTTAAATTCTTGTGTAAGCAATTGCGCCATTTTTTACGATACTGGGTGAAAAATAGAAGAAAAAGAAGAAGCAGACATAAAGAAAATATAATGCAAAAAGCCAACTATTTATGAACAATAGTTGGCTCAGACTGTAGACAAACTCAATTTTTGGTGCATAGAGTTGTATATTAAACTCGGCAGGGACCACCATTTCGCTTTCCGTGGACGAAAAAGAGATATTTAGTAAGTAGTCATCCCAATAAAAGAGAATATGATGGTAAAAGCAATTATAAACACAATTATACCTATTATAATAGAAGGAATGATTAACGTTGCAAATCCTTTCCAACTAGAAAACTGATGCACTTCCCCAATGGCCTTACTTTGAATCACGATCATCCAAACAGAAAATGTAATAGTTAACAGGCCAGAAAAAAACAACCAAAAAATTGCTCCTGAGGTAATTTCCAATGGATTCATGATAAATAAATTATTGCGAACGAAAATGAAGGATAAAATCCAATATGGAGTCAACCAAATACTTGGGATTATTATGATACCCATCGCCTGAGCCATTTCTTTATACGTTCCAGAGCCACCAAACCATTTCCCTACCCATGTGTAAATAACCGTTCCAAAACCTAAACCGATTAATCCAAATATTGGGCCAAGCACTACAATTCCCATTATTAACAACCACAACGAGATATCAAAATTCTTACTCCACTCACTTGCTCCACTTATTCCAGTCGGTATCCCGGCTATCGCTGCTAGTGTCAGAGAATACTTTAAATCCTTATGATCCAACACATAGCGCACCGTTTCCCTAGTGGATAGCCAAATAGAAAAAAACGGGTTTAATTTCTCGACTTCTTCCTGTTTTAATTCATGTGTCACATAATCCCTCCAACCTCTTACTAGCATATTTTATAGATAAAGAAATATGACTAGTTTTTTATTTAATCTCTCGCCATATGTTTTGGAATCTCTACAGTTTCAGTACTTACTGCATAATTAATGGGATAATAAATAAAAAAAAACGATCGGAGCTATTAACTCAGACCGTTTTTATTATCATTCACTTTTATTAAATAAACATTCCTGCAATTGCAGCACTTAATAAGGACGCTAACATCCCTGCAATAACTGCTCGGAATCCTAAACGTGCAATATCAGGACGACGATCTGGTGCCATTGATCCTAAGCCACCTAACAAAATAGCCATCGAACTTAGGTTTGCAAATCCACATAATGCGAAGCTGACTACAATGACCGTTTTCGGTGATAGATCTGGAATATCTGGGGCAAAAGCAGAGTAAGCAACAAATTCATTCAACACGAGCTTTTGCCCAATGTAGGAACCAGCCTGAACCGCTTCCGTCCAAGGAACACCAATAGCAAATGCCAATGGAGAAAAAATGATACCTAAAATACCCTCTAGCGATAACCCCTCAAAACCAAATAGACTACCTAATCCACCAAGTAGTCCATTTATTAGCGCGATAATTGCGATAAACGCTAGTAACATTGCCCCAACGTTTGCTGCAAGTTTCATTCCATCACTTGCCCCGCGTGCTGCTGCATCAATCACATTAGCAGATTCATTATCTTTTTCCAGCGAGAAGCTTTCTTCGTTTACAACTTCTGTTTCAGGAATCATAATTTTTGCTAAAACCAAACCTGCTGGAGCAGCCATAAAGCTTGCTGCAAGTAAATATTCTAATGGAACACCTAGTAATGCGTACCCAACCAAAACAGAACCTGCTACAGAAGCAAGACCTCCTGTCATAACAGCAAAAAGCTCAGATTTTGTCATTTTCGAGATAAAAGGTCGAATAACAAGAGGAGCCTCTGTTTGTCCAACAAAAATATTTGCTGCAGCTGATACAGACTCAGCTCTACTTGTTCCAAGAAGCTTTGAAAGCCCTCCACCAATGATTCGGATAAAAAACTGCATGACTCCTAAATAGTAAAGAACGGAAATTAACGCAGAAAAGAAAATAATAACAGTTAGCACTTGAAACGCAAAGACGAAACCGAAATTTTCTATATCAGCAGCAGGTCCGAATAAGAAAGAAATCCCTTCGTTCGCATACGAAATTAAATTTTGAACACCATTCGAAAAGGCCACAAGTGCCTCACGACCGGTTTCCCATTTTAAAACAATAAATGCAAACAAAACTTGAATCGTTAAACCGGCAAGAATTGTTCGCACATTAATCGATTTTTTCGCACTTGAAAGTAGAAAAGCTATACCTAAAACAACAATTATACCGCCAATACCCCATAACACGTTCACAGTAGACACCTTCTTAGTATGTAATAGGAAGAAAACGCTTCCTTTAGTTAAAAACCATTTTAAGACATCTGATGACAGACGACATTAAGGAAGCTTAACAAAGAATAAAAGTAATGTAAAATAAAAGTGAATTCAAATTCTTCGCCTTAATTCCACTTTTGTTCTTGTTGTTGATTTAAAAATGTCTAGTTCAATTCTTAATTATCTTTACCCTTAAGCTAGAGAATACGCACATAAAATAAATAAAAGAAACACGAAGAACATCTTCTCCGTGTTTCTCTCTTTTTAGATAAAAAAATGCAGTGTCATTACAAGTTCCTACTAACATTGATACATCTATAACGTCTCTGGCTAGATTAGCAATCGGTATGCGCCTATCTCATTTGAAAAAGGAAGTAACAGGTGAAGAGACAAGTAAAATATTATATCAAACTTTTGGTATTAACCTAGACGGAATCGCGTCATTAATATTGAAATTTAACCCTAACAGCTGCACTAATCGTGATTTTACCTTGTTCAATTGGTGTAACTTGTGACTGATCTGCCATTGCAACCGATTTAAACAACGGTACAGCTTGAGCTTCACGCTCTTCTACTATCTCTATCGGTTGTGGGTGCAAAGTTAATTTCATTGTCTCCGCTATTGTTTTTGCTTTCGTTTGCGCATCTTTTAGAGCTAAACGGAGGGCTTGTTGATAAGATGCATCTGGATTTTCAATTCCAAACTGAATGGATGAAATTCGATTTGCACCATTTTGTACTGCTGTATCAATTACTATTCCGACTTGACTTATATCTGTTACTTTTACAGTAATAGCATTTGTAACTTCATATCCTCTAAAAACTTGTTTCCCTTCAATATAATCATAATTAGCTGTTACATTATATGCGACAGTTTGGATATCCTCTTTTGGAATGTTTAGCGCTAAAATCGACTGAATAACACGATTCATGATAATTGCATTTTCTTGCTGAGCTTCACTTACATCTTTTCCTTCTGTACTCACTTCGAATCGAAGTTGCACATAGTCCGGTTGAGTAGCTACCTGACCATTTCCAGTCACTGTGATTACACGTAAAGGAGAAGATGATAGCTGATGCTCCTTTGAATTATTCATTGAATTCCACCTTCCGTATGATTCATACCTATTATCTTATGCTCTTTGTAATAAAAAATTGAAATTCTTAAGAATAGACATCGATAAACTACCCTGGTGTTACTAGGCGGAATCCACTTACTTTCCTTGGCAAACCGACATGCCTCCTTGGCTGCGAAGGTCACTAAAAAACTCTATACAGAATTTTTTATGATAAATATTTGATGTGACGATACTGTGTACTAGAGGATCACGGCGGCGTGAGTCTCCTGTGAGAAAGCGAGACAGCCGAGACCCCGCACGAAGCGTAGCGTAGGAGGAGGCTCGGCGCTCGCCCACGGAAAGCGAACAGAGCCGTGCTAAATCCAATTAGCGGATATTTATTAGGAATTTTATTAGAATACCACTTTTTCAGTGCCCTCTGGCTGTGCTTGCGGGGTCTTTGCTGATTCTACCTCAAATAATATGCTAGTACACAAAAGTAAAATATAACTGTACCTATGAATAAAGGGCAAATGTAGACTTTCTTCCTCTATTAAAGAGAACTTAATTGTCTCTCACGCATACCCCATCTTCTTTCTAAAATTCATTGGAGTCATGTAGAATAAAAGACAAGGAAAAATAACGAGAGGTGGAATGACTATTGGCTAAAGAATCCATTTTAATCGTCGAAGATGAAGAGAAAATTTTAAGACTGCTGGAAATCGAGTTAGGATATGAAGGATATGAATTAGGGAAAGCTACAAATGGAATAGATGCGCTAGAAATATATCTGTCCCAAAAATGGGACTTAATATTATTAGATATAATGCTCCCAGGGATGAGCGGAATCGAGTTGCTTCGACGCATACGAGGAAAAGATTCGTCGATTCCTGTTATTTTGTTAACAGCAAAGGATTCGATTGAAGATAAAGTATCTGGTCTCGACCTCGGCGCTAATGACTATATTACCAAACCTTTTCGAATGGAAGAATTACTCGCTAGAATTCGAGCTGTCTTACGGATGAAGCAAATTGCATCTTCTCCAATTGTGGAAAGTGATGTATGGCTCCATGCAGGTGATTTGAAGCTAAATGAGAAAACCCGAGAAGTAATACGAAAAGAACATGATATTGACCTAACACCAAAGGAATATGATTTACTTTTATATTTATTGAGAAATAAGCGCCAGGTTTTAGATCGGGACCAGATTCTCGAGGCCGTTTGGGGATACGATTATGACGGAGAAACGAAAATAGTGGATGTGTATATCCGTTACCTGAGAAAAAAAGTAGATGCCAACTTTGAACAGGCATTAATTCATACCGTTAGAGGTGTTGGTTATGTCTTAAAGGATGTAACATGAAACTTCGAAATAAAATTAATTTATATACTTCGGTGTTATTTATTTTTTTATTAATACTCATGAACACTTCCATTTATTTTCTTTTCAGCCATCTAATGATGTCAAATGAACTTGATCGAGCTACTGCAGAGGTTGAAAGAATCGTATCGGATATCGGTAGTGCAATTGATCAAATTCCTCCTAGCCAGCTTCTACTAGCCTATGTGCCAGTGGAAGGGATGATACAAGTGTTGAAAGAGGATTTAACAAGTGAAGCGAAGATTATTACTCCTTCAGAGGACACATTAGAGTCTCGCACAAGTAGCTATTCCCCTGGTGAAGTGAGTGAGATAATCTCATATAAAAATAAGCAGTATGTGTTTGTCTCCTATCCGGTCGTTTGGAAGGATGGAAATGTTGTAAATCTACAAGTGACAAGCAGTATTCAAGCAACGGACGAGATGATCCGAATGCTGCGCATCGTGTTAATTGCGGTAACGGCCATCGCCATGATCCCTGTTTTTCTCTCGAGTAGAATTTTGAGTAATTTCATTTTACAACCGATCAGATCGATGATTAATACAATGAAAGACATCCAAAAAAGCGGACAATTCAAGCGTTTGGAATTGGAAAATACTTCGGAGAGCGAGCTCGTGGAGATGGGAGAAACCTTTAATCATATGATTGATTTGCTTCAAACTAACTTTGAAAATCAAGAACAATTCGTGTCAAATGCTTCCCATGAATTAAGAACCCCTTTAACGATTATTGAAAACTACTCGGATCTTTTAAAACGAAGAGGACTTGAACGTCCGGATTTATTTGAAGAATCCGTAGAGGCGATCCACTCCGAAGCTGTGCGAATGAGAGAAATGACAGAACAGTTATTGCTACTAGCGAGACAGCAGGAACAATGGAATATTAAGTTAGAACAAATAAATGTAACAGAACTCGTAATGGAAACAGCAAAGTCATTCCAAAACACATACCAACGAGAAATTATAGTTGAGAACAGCGAAACCACGAATGGATATACAGATTTTCAAAAGCTAAAACAGCTACTCTTTATATTTTTAGATAACGCTCTAAAGTATAGCGAGGAACGCATTACCATTAATGTTGGTCACACATCAAATGAAACATATATCCAAATCGAGGACAGAGGAATTGGAATACCACAGGATGAATTAACTAAAGTATTTGATCGATTTTACCGAGTGGACCAAGCAAGGAGCAGAAAGCAAGGAGGATCCGGCTTAGGACTTACAATGGCAAGGCAAATAGCTGGGGCAATAAGTGTTCGAATTGAATTGGACAGCATAGAAAACCACGGAACGACAGCTACTCTTTTTTTCAAGACAAAAGAAGTGTAAAATTCTTACCGTTTTCTTACTTTTCGATTATATAATAAGCTCATCAAACTGTTACGTGAGGTGATAAACGATGAAGAAAAAAAAATGGACGTGGACAGTTGGATTTATTCTCCTTGTTTTATTGTTAATCGTAGGGTTTCGATGGTTTTCTCCTACCTTCTCTGCGCAGAACTTAACAGAGGAAGAAGCGAAAACGGCAGTGCTTGAAAAATACCCAGGTGATATAGTAAAAACAACAAAGAATGAAGATGAATATCAGATTGAAATGCAGTTAGAAACTGGATTATATATTATAAAGATTGATGCAAAAACTGGGGATGTTCTCTCCTTAGAACGACTCCCAAAAGTAGAAAACTCTTCGAAAGAGGAGCCTCAAACAGAACTACCGCTATCACAAAAAGAAATTGAGGAGAAACTTACTACTCAAGGGGAGCTACAATCAATCGAAATGATTCAAAAAAATGACAACTACTATTATCAGGCGATTGTCACTAAAGACAACGAAAAACTAAAACTAAAGGTTGATCCATTTACAGGTGAAATCATCGATTCTATGGTTATACCTTCTCCTACAATTAAGGAAAACACAGTAATTACGGTAGAAGATGCTATTGTAATTGCAGCAAAACACTTAAATGGGAAGGCAGATGATGATGTAACATTTCATCAACCTTCTGGCTCCCCCCCTTATTACCTAGTCGAAGTTGAAATGGAAAATGGTGAGGAAGATCGGGAAGCTATCGTCCAAGTCGATGCATACACAGGAGAAGTAAAATCGGTTAATTGGGATGAGTAACTACAAAGCATACCCTCTGATAGAAATTTGAATAATATAGATAAGTGACAGTTCCATTAAGCCCAACATGGACCTGTCACTTTTTTTACGCTGTAATATTCTACTGTTTTTTTAGCATATAATTTGCGCTAGAATCTGCACAGAATCCTGACCTAAAGCGAGGCAGACGAGAACCCGTAGGCCTAGCCAGTGAGGCTTGTCGGTTCGCCACTGGAGAGAAGAGGATTCTACCAAATGACAACCATGTGTTTTAACAGTGCCTTTTTTTATAATACTTAAACCTACCTTTTCTCTCCAAATTTTAACCTTTCTTTCCCCGTCCTTTTGCTTTCACTGTATATAGTATGAAGTGTAAGGTAAATGATAACGAGGAGGAACAAATAATGAAGAAAATAGTACTTGGTTCATTAGCAACCGTACTTGCAATAAGTGGTGCAATCGGTATTAACGCGTTTGCAGAGGATGACGTAAAGATTAGCACAGAACAAAGCAAAAAGTTAATCGGAATTGAAAAAGCAATAGAAGTTGCATTAAAGAAAGCTAATGGAACCGTCGAAAGCGTAGAGTTAGAAACAGAACACAGTAATATGTATTATGAAGTAGATATTGATGCGGATAAGAATAAGGAATATGAAGTAAAAGTGGATGCATATACAGCTAAGGTGATAAATGTTCGAGAAAGCCTCGATGACGATGAGAATGATGACAACGACGATAAAGCTCTTGCCCAAGCTAAATCTGCAAAATCCCTCATCACAGAAAAAAAAGCTATTGCCATTGCTAAAAAACAAATGAACGGTGATGTGAAATCAATTGAATTAGATTCTGAAGATGGAACATTTGAGTACGAAATAAAGCTTCAAACAAAAAAAGGGGAAGCTGAAATAACGATCAATGCAAGTACTGGTGCGGTATTAGAGCTAGAATTTGATGACAATAATGAGGACGACTGAGTCTTACTAACAGGAAAAGGTACTTGACTAGAAGGAAATTCCCCAGTCTAGTACCTTTCTTTTTTATTTTAT
Source organism: Psychrobacillus sp. FSL H8-0483 (assembly GCF_038637725.1). Taxonomy (NCBI): domain Bacteria; kingdom Bacillati; phylum Bacillota; class Bacilli; order Caryophanales; family Bacillaceae; genus Psychrobacillus; species Psychrobacillus sp. FSL H8-0483. The sequence continues at coordinate 367,376 of NZ_CP152052.1, read as the reverse complement.
AGCTTCAGGTTGTGTCCCCTCCACAATTACTCTTCTACCTCCAAATTTAAAAACAATAACTCCACCAATAATAATTAGTACCCCTAATAATTGCTGGAAAGTAAAGGGCACTTGTTTTAGACCCAACCAACCTAGAGAATCCCATAACAATGCAAATAAAAGCTGTGAAGTAAGTACAATGGAAATTGCAAATGTTGGTCCAAGCAACTTGATACTCTGGATTAAACAAGTAACTACGCCTACTCCTATAATACCGCTAAACCAATACCATGTTTTCATATTCTCAAAAATAAAAATGCGTTCTCCTTCTACCATGAAGCCAATCGTAAGTGAAGCTAAGAATCCCATTCCTAATATAAGTGTCGTCGCGGCCCAAGAGCCTGTATGCTCATTTACTTTGCTATTAAATATATTTTGTAAGCTTAAAAAAACACCGCCAATCAGTGCCATGGATAATCCCAAAAGCATAACAATACCCCCCTATTAAATTTTAGTTCCAAATTCATTCATAAATATTGTGATTAGCAAGCGTGCTCAACCCGATTCGATTTTTTACGATGATAAACTCTTTGTTACGTTCAATTAGTCCCTCTTTGCATAACTGTTGGATGACACGATTAAGATGTCTATAACTTGTTCCAATTAACCCAGCGGCATCTTTTAAATTACTTACGCTCAGTTGTCCTTTAAAATCGGTATTCGATTCATCAAAGGATATAGATAACAAATAACTCGCTAGACGTACTTCAACTGGATACATCAAATTAAAAACAAAAGAATTATTTTTAATATGAAACTTTCTCGTAATAATTTTAAGTAAAAACTGAAGAAGTGGAGGATAATCATTTCCATATTTGTTTAACCAATCACAGTGAATTCGAATCATGCAAACAGGTGTGACAGCTTCAACTGTATTGATCATTTCAATATTTTGGATGAATTCAATATCTCCAACTATTTCAAGAGGAGTCTTAAAAGCAAGAATTAACTTATTCCCTTCCGAAGAAGTTGTAAAGATTTTAATCTTTCCTTTAACAAGTATATATAAATGGCTACGGGGTTCTCCCTGTTCACAAATAATTTCACCTTCATCAAACGTATGTAACGATAAGTGCTGTAATAACGCCTCGTTAAATACAGATTCAATTTGGTGAACATGCAAATAGTATTGGAGTTGCTCTTGATCCTCAATTAACTTCATGCATCTTCTCCCTCCCCTTTTAGCTTTAACGCATAAAACATACACTACCCTCAAATTCCCAAAATCACAACACCAAGTACCATCAATCCCATCCCGATAAACTGAGGTAGCTTCATCTGTTGCTTCACTACGCCAAACCATCCTTTTATATCAATCAAAAAGGTCAAACTAAGTTGCGCGATAAGAACTGCTGATATCGTAAGCGTAACGCCAATTTGATGAATAGCTGTAATATTACTAAAAATAATGACTGCAGCAAATGCACCACCGGATAAATATAGCGGTTTGACTTTTTTAAACATTGTCCAATTACCATCTCGTACGAACAAAACTATAACCAATGCTAGGATGAATCCAGTGAACTGTGTAAGACTTGCCGCCTGCCACGCCCCAATATCTTGACTAATTCGCGAATTAGCTACTCCTTGCAAAGTTATAAAGGCACCACCGAGTACAGCAAACAAGATTCCTCTCATTTTCACGCCTCCATTCACGTTGTTTTCTCTATTAAAAGATAATTAGACACCATTTGGAAAGGACATATGTCCCTAGTTTTAATATTTAGGTGAAACAGGTAAGTAGAGTCATGCAGATATAACCGCAGGATGCAGCGAATGTGTCTTCCTTCCTTTAAATTTGAACAGGTGTGAGCAAAACATCCTTTTAAACAAATAGAAATCCAGCAAAATTGAAATTTGCTGGATTTCTATTTTAGGTTAACATAATTCGCAATACAAATTGAATTCTGTATTAATCGCCATACTGTGAAAAGTTTGCTCTAGCTTCCTTAACTCTGTATCTCCAGCTGCGCTTTTCATTAATTCCTCAAATTTAGTTAAATTTTCAAATCTAATGATAGCGAATATACGGTGAACATTTCCTGTAGCTGGTGAATACACTTCTAAGTCCGCATTATGTCTTTCCCGAAACAGTTTGGATATTTTCACTATTATGTCATTCACTTCTGTAAAACTTTCTCGTGACAACTCAATGTCCATTACATAACTATAAGCCATTTAAACCTTCCCCTACTTTATACAAGTTCCTAAAAAGACATATGGTCTCTGTCATTGCTTACTTCTCTTTTCTGCTATTTCAATCCCCAATTATTCTAGATTGATATTTACTTCTTAAACTAGACACTAGAAATTAGGTTTTGACTAAGAAAAGTGCAATGCTTCTGGAAACTAGACAGTCACTATGTAGAAATAGGTGAGAGGTGCCCATCCTCGGTATATTGAACCCCTTTATTCCATACTCTTTTAATCTAAAATTTTTACTTTTACTGTTTTGCGACCCCAATTAATCGCATCTTCTTTAGATTGCATATAAATATCAATTTTATTTCCTTTAATGGAACCGCCAGTATCTCCAGCAATCGCTTCACCATAACCTTCCACCCATACACGTGAACCTAGTGGAATGACTGTTGGATCTACAGAAATGACTTTTTGGTTAGGATTTGCATTTAAATCGATACCAGTCGATGTTATACCCGAGCATCCATCACAAGAAGCTGTATAAGCTGTTGAAGCTACGGATATTTCTTTTACAGTAGATGCAGTTGGTGAAGATGTGTTAGTTGATGCTTTAGTTGATGCTTTAGCTGTTGTGTTAGTTGTTGCTTTAGTTGTTGCTTTAGCTGTTGTGTTAGCTGTTGTGTTAGTTGTAGCATTAGTTGTTTTTTTAGCTATTGCGTTTGCTGTTGTATTAGTTGTTGTTTTAGGTGTACTCGTAGAAGGCTGCGAAACAGAACTTCCTTTAACTTGCATAGCCTTTGTGCCTTCAAGTACTAATTTATCTCCCGGGAATATTAAATCACTTGTAAGCTGATTTTGCTCCATTAATTCATCCACAGAAAGACCATGTTTTTGGGCAATGTGGGAAAGTGTATCTCCTAAAACGACGGTATGTGTTTCCACTACTTTTAATTTTTGAGATGGATATATAATTGTTGAGTTAAGTCCGTTCCATTCTTGTAAATCTTGAACACTTACGTTCATCTCTTTTGAAATGTCCCAAAGTGTATCACCTTTTTCTACCGTATGAACAGTTGATGCAGATGCTTGACCTGCCGCTCCTACTGATAGTACTGCAATTGCGGTTAGTGCAGCAATGTGTTTTTTCATAATATGAATTTCCTCCCTTTCACTAACGAGACTTATCTTAACACGGTAAGATGACAGTACCATTGCAAAACCATGAGAAGGAGATATCAATATTATGACAAGATCCATCATAACGTTACATTTGTAATAATTGCTAATTAAAAGTCATTTAGATTTTTCGATAAATTCTTCTAATATATGAGTATATATTTCAGGCTGATCTGCATGCACTAGATGGCCAGCAAACGGAATAATGGCAACATGAATATGTTCATTTGATTTAGGATAGAGAGCTGCACCAATCGTTTCACGCTCATTTTTTTCTCCAACCATATAAAGAACAGGAAAACGAAACTCACTTAGTGCCTTTACATCTTCAAATGGATACCATTCTTTCTCTTTCGCCATGTAAATAAATTGTTTCCAGTCAGATGTATGCAATTGGTCGAAATAACTCGTAGCCACTTTGTTATCTAGTAAACTCTCTTGAATTTCCACATCTTGTTCATGAAGCTCCAACCAATTATCCGGTTCTACTGGCATAACCCCTGAGATGGACAATGTGTGAATTCGTTCTGGATACATTTGAGCAAATTTGATAGCCACTAACGCACCTAAAGAACAACTTGCTAAGTGGATTTTTTTCAAATCATAATGGTCAATTGTTTCCAATAAATCTACTGCGGAATCTTCAAAGAAATTTTGAATATCATTTGTATTGGATTGCCCATGACCTCTCAAATCTGGAGAGAAAACTTTGTAGTTATTGCTAAAGTACTCCCTTTGAAACTCAAAATCTGTCATACCTGTTTGCAATCCTGTATGCAGAAATACTAATGGTTCTCCATTTCCTATAATATTTGTATGTAGTATCAAGCATCTCGCCCCTTTGTTTATGAAAATATCACTATCTCTTTTCTGCTAATTATATTTTATCACTTAATTTAACTAAAAAATCAGTTTATTTTCAAAAATTTCAAAAAGAACAATTGCTCAATTTATACAATTTGTGGCTATCTCAAACACGAGGGTATAAAATATTTCCGAGGAGGTTACGCAGATGCAAAAACTCGAGTTTGAATCATCTTGGGCAAAGGCCTTGTCCAGTAAGGACCGGGAAGAGATTGAGAAGACTTTTCTCGAAACTAGTAATACGGAAAATCACGACCTTCTTCTCTCACCAATATGGCAAGCAATAAATCATAAAGGAGAATTACTAATTACTGTACTTGTCCATAATTTTACTCAGCAAGCAATTGCTTTTAACCAAACAAAATTGGCATATATAGAAAATAATAAAATAATTGCGGAGTATACTTTTACACTTCCAACATTGAGCATTCAGCCAAAAGTTAGTATGCCATGGACTTTTATTTTTTCTGTTGATAGCTTGAAAAGTACAGCAAAACTTAATAGTGGTTCTTTAGAAATCGTGTGAATTAATTTTTTCCATACATTATTACTTATTTTTGAACCATGTTAAGGAGGTACTAAATAGTTGGAAGGAGTTTTTTTATGACAAATACTAATCATCATCAAGGAGCTAGTAACAATAAAGGTTCTATGGCTAAAAATCCAACGAGCAAGAAGGAAGAGATTTCTCTAGAGTTAGCTGAATTAGGTAATTTAAAGCCTAAGCAGGAGCCAATGACTCCAAATCATCGAGAAAAAAGTCAAAGAGAAAAATCATACTAAGGAAAAGTTATATCAGGATCGGACGCATCTCAGCATTGCGTCCAATCCTGTACTATACACAGTTTACCTTTTAAGTATTCCCGTTAAGAATGGAAATTATTTATTATGTTAAAAAAAGACTCTTCGCTTGGACGACTCAAATGAGGACATCGATAAAATACCTTTCATATTAAATTACTATGCTTGATTTTTGCTTTTTTATCAAAATGACAAATAAACTAGCCAATACACAAAAGATTCCTGCAAGGAAAAATGCCCATGTGTATGAGTCAAATATGTTATACATAAAGCCCCCACCGTATGCGGCTACTGCTGCTCCAGCTTGATGAGAGGCAAATATCCAGCCGTAAATAATACCACTTCTCTTTATTCCAAAGATTTGCCTTGAAATGCTAATTGTTGGCGGTACTGTTGCAATCCAATCTAAACCATAAAACACAGAAAAAATGATTAACAGTGTAAGGGAGCCTTCTTGTAGTGCAAATGGAAGTAATACGAGAGAAGCCCCTCTTAAAAGATAATACCAAAACAGCAACCACCGATTATCGAATCGATCCGATAACCAACCGGATATTGTTGTACCGACTAGATCAAAGACCCCCATAAAAGAAAGCATAGAAGCTGCAGCTACAACTGGGATTCCGTAACTAATACAATAAGAGATAAAATGTGTTCCAATTAGTCCACTTGTTGAAAGCCCACATATAAAAAAACTTCCTGCTAACAACCAAAATTCTTTTACTTTCACAGCTTCTACTAATGATTGGAAAGCCATCGCTATTGGATTTTTCTTTTGCACTTCACTAGACTCTTGAGGTTCCTCTTCCAGTCCATATGGAAGTATTCCAATTTCCTTCGGCGAATTTTTCATAAATAATAGAATAATTATTAGCATGATCACACTGAGGATTAGAATCAACCCAATAGCCCAACGCCAAGAATAATTGTCTACTAGAATGGCTAGCACTGGGAGCAACACTAACTGCCCAGTTGCCGTACTAGCTGTTAATATCCCTACCGCAAGACCTCGCCTCTTCTCAAACCAACGATTCGCTACGTATGTACTTAATACAGTCAGAAACACACCGGATCCTAATCCGATGATGATTCCCCAAATGACAATGAGTTGCCAAGCTTGGTCCATAAAATAAGTAAGCAAAAGCCCTACCATTAAAGTAGACATGGCATAAATCATCATCTTTTTTAATCCTAGCACTTCGATAAGTGCTGCCATAAATGGGCCCGACAATCCATAAAGAAAAAGACCAACTGCAAAAGCTAAAGAAATTACGGACCGATCCCATCCAAACTCATTTTCAAAAGGTACAATAAATACCCCTGAAGAGGATCGAACAATCCCAGCTACAATAATAGAGAAAAAGGCGATAATTAACACAAACCAACTATAATGGAGACGCTTCAATCCCTCACCTACATTCTTAAAAATTTGATGAAATAAATAAATTTAACATTCTATCAATTCGATATATTGTACGATAAAAGCATTACATTTTACAATACTAGATCCATATGGAATATATTCTATCAGAACAGAAAAGACCGTTTGATGCTGGAACATCAAACGGTCAAATATCATACAATTATTCATCTATTTTAGTATCTAGCGGTACTCGCTTACCTATTTTAAAAATATAAAAACTTGCTATGACAATAGCTAAGAAAATGATTCCAACAATAAGAGAAATGCGAGTCTCATCATTAAAGCCCATACCGACTAATACCATAAGTAAGAATGCAATCGTTAAGTAGTTTGTGACAGGTGCAAAAGGCATTTTGAATGGATGGTTATCGAGTTCTGCTCCTTTAGCTTTTCTAAATCGAATTTGACTAATAAGGATAACAAACCATGGAACCATACCAGGAAGCACACTCGCACTGTACACATACACAAACAAATTAGCTGGTGCAATATAACTTAAAACAACCCCTACCGCTAAACCAATTAATACACCGATTGTTCCAAATAAAGGAACACCATTATTAGATATCTTTGCAAAGTACTTTGGCGCTTGTCCATTTACACCTAATGTATACAGCATACGTCCTGCACTGTAAATACCACTATTACAACCTGACATTGCTGCTGTGATAACAACAAAGTTAATAATTCCAGCTGCCGCTGTAATACCCACTTTCGCAAAAGTAGCAACAAACGGGCTTCCAAGTGTGTCTAGTTGATCCCAAGGATATACCGTCACAATAACAAAAATCGCACCGATATAGAAAATTAATATACGCCAAATAATACTATCTATTGCTTTTGTTAATGTTTTTTGGGGATCCTTAGCTTCTCCGGCTGTAATCCCAATTAGTTCTACGCCTTGATACGCAGCAATTACAAGAGATAGTGCAAAAAAGAATCCGGTCCAACCCCCTGCAAAGAAACCACCATGTTCCCACAGATTCGATATTCCGATTGCGCCTCCTCCGTTACCAAATCCAAAGAAAATCAAACCTATCCCCGCAATAATCATCAATACAATTGTCACGATTTTAATCATTGCAAACCAAAATTCAATTTCACCAAATGATTTAACGGAGATTAAGTTTGCAGCACCAAGAATAGCCATTGCGATTAAACCTGGAATCCAAGCAGGTAGGTCTGGGAACCAGTATTGCATATACGTTCCAACAGCTATGATTTCTGCCATCCCAACGATTACCCACTGGAACCAGTTACTCCAAGCAGTAATATAACCTGCTAATGGATGTATATACTTATGACCGAATGTCGCAAATGAACCTGTACTCGGCTCTACATAGAGCATTTCGCCCATCGCACGCATTATAAAATATATAAAAATCCCACATATTGCATACGCAAGCAATACGGATGGGCCTGTCCATTTAATAGTGCTAGCAGAACCCATAAACAACCCGACACCAATCGTTCCACCTAAAGCAATCATTTGAATATGACGTGCCTCAAGTCCTCTCTTTAACTCTTTGTTTGACATGTTTAATTCCCCCCCAAATACGAACTAGTAACTTTAGTATGAAATAATAAAGTTATCCTTACACTAACTGATTCTCCATATAGCATTCAAAAATACTGAATAGAGTGATTATTTACTTTAATCTTAGGTATCGTTTTAAAGAATGCAAACTTAACTTTACTATCATTATAATAATAAAAGTAAAGTCAAAATACAAATGTATTATAAGGAAAAACAACACAACTATAGACATGCCATATACTTTGAAATTATCTCCAGTTTATATTTAAAAGTTTTTTAATATTCCAAAAAAATGTTTTATTAGTAATAAATGCATAAAAAAATTCCAGGTTCAAAACGATTTAATATCGTCTCAAAACCTGGAACTGGATTAAATTAGCTGATGTGTAAGCATCAGCGGCAAATTTTCATCTGAAAATATTATGTTTATATAAGTAATCATAGGAAATATCAATAAATAAATATTCATTATCACTAACCGAGATAGAGAAAGTACGCGTCATTTCCCCTGTATCGATATCGCTGTATAAATCAGACAACACGCCGCTTTGGTCGTTACGCATTTCAATAATTGTTTTTAAAAAGTATGGACGCCAACTCCAATTTTTATTAATTGCTTCTTCTTGAATATTCCATTTCTTATCAATACGCATTATATTCGGTGATGTTTGAAAACCCTCTTCATCACACATATAAAGACGGAAAGAATACTCCTCAAGCTCTTCGGCAAGTACGAGTAGTTTCTCCGTGTTTTGACTGCCTAGTTTCATACGTTGCACCGATTTCTCCAATGTATTCTGCAAAACTTTTAATCCATTGTAATTTTCCTCAAGCATACGCTTTTCTGTTGTGATGAACTGCCGACATCTCTCTTTAAAACTTGTCTTTAGCTGATCACGTGGAATTAATGTTGTTTGAGCTGCCGCTAAGTGCTTCCCTTGATAAAAACGCCCACCATTTTTCCACGCAAATTGAAGCTGATGCACACTATCGATGCCTTCAAACAACATATTTGCGCCAATCTTGTGCGCTAATGTTCCAAGTGATGTAAATAAATCACTCTGCACCCCCCAAGATTCATAACTTAATTGCTCAATATTCACCTTTAAAATATTTGGAGACAACATTTTGATATAGTCTAAATGACTTTCAGAGCCAACTTGGTTAATGGCAATTTTTATACCGTACGTCCGGAAATAACGAAGGATATTATTCAATTTATTAAATTCACCTTTAAAGTTATGTTCTGAGATCATGAGAACAATACGCGTTAGTTCTTCCTCCGAAATATATTTTCTTATAATATCGAAATAACTTTCCCCATAATCCAGTATCAGTAAATTGGCATTGCATGGTAAGTAGATATCGAAATCCTTTGCTTCCTCCTCCAGTTGAGAAAGGGCTAGATGCAAAATTCTATGCTCCACATCGACTCGATACTCATCTGGAACATCGTCATCGTATGCAAATGCATTTAAACTTATAAGTTCTTCATCGTTATTAAGCTTGCCAGAGATTTCGTAAGCAACGACAACATGCTCATCTGCACTAAAAATCGGCTGAAAATACGCCTTCATTTTTTCCAAATTAGTTAGTACTTCCATTGCATCCATACTTAAAACCTCCTAAAACGATTGAAAACCATTGCTTTATGAAACGATTTTCTTTGTTTATAAAATATTAATCTCTCTCTTCATGATAAGTCGTCAAAGAAAAATACGCAAATAAGCACCTTGTATAATTATGAACAAACTAGAGTTGTTATTCATTATTTTGTATGTTCCATTACTATAAATAAACTTACTAATTATCTTTTAATCCTTAAATTAATTCGCGTATTTAATAAAAATATATCGCTTGAAACCTCTTAAAAGGCCAGTGAAATAATGCATAAAAATGAAAGTGATGTGACATACTCCCAAATTCCACTTCACCTATTGTGTATATGTATTATCTTATGCTCTTCATCTTAGAACGTGTAGGTTGCTCGCCATTCTGTTGCAAGAGATTATTTACACAAGAAGGAATATTACACAATCCCCCCTCCCTTTATGCTAATAAAACCCCTTCAATTAGAAATAATTTTTTCATTTATCACCATCAAATAATGTTGATCGTTAGTTTACTTTTTTGAATGTTACATTCAACTATTTCTTATTAAAATGCTCTGTTAGATTATTACAGAATACAAACATCATTAATCTTAAAATTTTCATTATTCATATTTTGTATAGACTTAATGTATAACCCACTTTATAATAGCAAATATAATTCAAATATACGAACATTGAGGTGTGAAATATGACAGAATATACGGAAGTATTTCTAGGAACTGCTTTTTCTAGCAATTCACCAAGAGAGTTAAACATTTTAGAGAAGCATATTTTCTGTATCAATAAAGACGGGATGATTGAAAAAATCGTTTCACCAGAAGAAACCGAGTATCAACATTTACTAGATGTTTATTCAGGAAAAGAAAACTTTCATCGTTTAGCGGAAGGTCAATATTTCTTACCCGGTTTTGTTGATTTGCATGTCCATGCGCCACAATGGGCTCAATCTGGAACAGCATTAGATATTCCACTTTATGATTGGTTGAATACCTATACTTTCCCACTTGAATCTAGATTTTCGGATTTGTCATTTGCAGAAAATGTTTATCAAGATGTAGTCAACACCTTACTAGCAAACGGAACAACAACGGCACTATATTTTGCAACGGTTCATAAAGAAGCAAGTCTATTGCTAGCTGAAATATGTGCTAAAAAAGGACAACGCGGTTTAGTTGGGAAAGTTGTGATGGATAATCCTGAACAAAATCCTGACTATTATCGAGACGCTGATACACAAACTGCACTAGCAGATACGGAAGAATTTATTTTAGCTGTCAAAGAATTAGCAAAATCCACCAAACAAGGCGTGTATCCAGTAGTTACACCGCGTTTTATTCCGAGCTGTACCGATGATGCTTTAAAAGGTTTAGGGGAATTGGCTGCTAAGTATGATACGCATGTTCAATCCCACTGCAGTGAAAGTGATTGGGAACATGGCTATGTACAAGATCGATTCGAAAAGAACGACGCCTTTGCCTTACACGATTTTGGACTATTACGTGAAAAATCTGTGATGGCACATTGTAACTTTTTAAATGATGACGATGCAGATTTATTTGCTGAAACGGGAACTGCCGTTAGCCATTGTCCAATCTCCAATGCTTACTTTGCAAATAGCGTTATTCCAATTGCTCATTTGCATGAAAAAGGTGTAGAGATAGGCTTAGGATGCGATCTTTCTGGGGGCTTTTCACCTAGTCTTTTCGATAATGCTAGACAAGCAGTAATGTCTTCCAGAATGTTAGAAGATGGTGTGGATACGAACCTTCCAGCTGAACAACGCGGTGTACCAGCATCTCGCATCACGATCAATGAAGCTTTCTATTTTGCAACAGCTGGCGGAGGGGAAAGTTTAAGCTTACCAATCGGGCGTTTGGCAGAAAACTATGCATGGGATGTACAAATTATTGACACTAAATTAGCATCTGCAAAACTACCTATTTTTAATGCCGATGAAGATTTACACGATGTTTTCCAAAAAGTAATGTATTTAGTTCGTCCAGAAAATATTCGTGAAGTCTGGGTACAAGGTGAAAAAGTACATGAACGTAAGTGACAATTAAGAAAAGGCTCATCATCCAATACGGACGATGAGCCTTTTCTATAAACCTTCTTATTCTTGTAAATCTTCAATAGATGTAATGTCCATATAAGCAGGGACAACTAAACCGATTTTTACACCAGTCATACTAACACCAAGATCCTCAAATTTTCCATCAAATTTCTCTGAATATGTTGCGTGCGTTAATGGTAACCATGCTGCTAGAGATGCATCCGCGCTACCATCAGCAACCGCAGTCCACATAGGACCTGCTTCTACTTGTACTGTTGTAACCTTATACCCCATATCTTCTAATACAATTTTCATCACGTTTGTGCTGGCAATTTCACTATCCCACGCAACATATGCAAGCTTGATTTCATCCCCGTCTACTTTTTCAACGCCATTTGTCCATTCAGCAATTTTATCTGCATTTGCATCTACCCAGTTTTGCGCAGCAACTTCTGATTTTTCACCTTCTTGAATTGCCATCATGATTTCACCCATATCCTCTTCAGACCAGCTGAAATTCGATAGGATCTGGTGAGCCTCTGGTAAGTCTTCTTGAAGTCCTGTTCGACCAATCGTATGGATTTCTTCTTCCCCACCATATGAACCTTTTGGATCTTCAAGATATTTCAAATCGTATTGAGCGAATTTCCAGTGTGGTGTCCAACCTGTTATAATAATTGGTTTCTCCGCATCATACGCTTTTTTCAAAGCAGCGGTCATCGCAGCACCGGAACCTGAAACTAAGTCCCATTTATCTAATTCATAATCTGTCATGGCACGTTCAGTTGCTTCCATAATCCCTGCACCTGGATCAATTCCAGTAATTTTATACTTGACTGACTCGCCGACTGAACCTGAAGTTGAAGCCTCATCTGAACCACACGCTGCAAGTCCAAGTGATAGTAGAGCGATTGCCCCTAAACCTGTAATCTTTTTAGCTAAATTCATGATAATTTTCCTCCTATTTTTTTCTTTCTTGCTCCTGCTTGTTGTGTAATACGATCTAAAATGATAGCAACAATAACGATGGAAACGCCGGTTTCAACCCCTACACCGGTTTTCAACTGTGTTACAGATCGGTAAACTTCTTCCCCAAGCCCTGGTGCACCAACCATCGATGCAATGACAACCATGGATAGAGCAAGCATGATACTTTGATTGACACCGGCCATAATCGTTGGTTTCGCAAGTGGAATTTGTATTTTCATTAACCTTTGCCCAGTCGTAGAACCAAATGCTTCGGTCGCTTCTATTAAATCTTTTGGAACCTGTTCAATTCCTAACATCGTTAAACGAATTGTCGGAGGCATCGCAAAAATGACCGACGCTACTACTCCCGGAACGACTCCAATATTAAAGAAGAAGATTGCAGGTATTAAGTAAACAAATGCAGGCATTGTTTGCATTAAGTCTAGTAGCGGATTGACCACCTTACGAACACTCGCTTTTTGCGAGCCCCAAATACCAATTGGAATACCAATTACGACGGCCAAAAAGACCGAGGTCAATACGAGGGCTAACATTTGAAGCATTGGATACCAATAGCCTAAGTAATCAATGAATAAAAGTCCGCCTAAAGTAAAGAAGGCAATTTTTCGCGTGGAAATAAAATAAGCGATTAATGCGAAGATGATCGCAAGTAAAATGGATGGGACCATATCTAGAACGGTTACCGCTCCTTCAACAACCCCTCCTAATACTTCTGCAATTCCGTCCAATACGGAACCAAATGTAGAAACGAGCCAATCGACACCACTATCTATCCAATCTGCAAACGGGAGTCTAGGTAATAATTCATTCATCTTATATCACCTCCGTATTCAATTGGTCAGCTGGTGCGATTATTCCATCATTATTGATAAACTGGTTGTCACCTGATAAAGCACCAATCAGTGCACCACGAATAATAATTCCTAGTAACTTTTGATCTTCACTAATAACTGCTACCGGAATGGACGCAGTGGATACAACATCAAAAAGATCCGTTAACACAGTATCAGGCGTAATCATTGGAAGATCAGAAATTAATACTTCTTCTAGTGACTTATCTGTTTCTAAAGCTGCTACCGCATCCTGTGCAGTTACCGCCCCCATTAAACGATTACTTTTATCTACAACATAAATAGAAGATATTCTGAGTTGTTTCATTAATCGAAGGGCAACGCGAGGTCCTCTGTCCACTTGTACCGTATCTGCTTGTTTCATAATATGTCCCGCCGTTAATACTTTCGCTAAGTCAACGTCCTCGACGAAGCGTTCTACGTACTCATTCGAAGGACTCATCAATATCTCTTCTGGCGTGCCAATTTGAACGATTTCTCCGTCTTTCATCAATGCGATGCGATCTCCAATTCGAAGTGCTTCATCTAAATCATGGGTGATAAAAATAAAAGTTTTCCCCATGTCACTATGAAGCTGTAGGAGTTCATTTTGCATATCTTTCCGAATAAGGGGATCTAGTGCACTGAAAGCCTCATCCATTAATAGTATATCTGGATCATTGGCTAGTGCTCTTGCAAGTCCCACGCGTTGTTGCATTCCGCCGCTCAGTTGGTTCGGATATTGATCTTCATATCCTGCAAGACCAACAAGCTTTAATGATTCGACCGCTTTTATTCGGCGCTGATCTTTTGGTACTCCTTGGATTTCCAAACCATATTCGGTATTTTCAACAATTGTCTTATGCGGAAAGAGAGCAAAATTTTGAAAAACCATGCCTATTTTTTTCCGTCTCACTTCTCGTAACTGCTCTTTATTCATTTGTACTATGTCTTCACCATCTAGCAAGATCTGCCCTACCGTCGGATCGATTAAACGATTTAACATCCTAACTAAAGTGGATTTACCGCTTCCTGACAGACCCATGATGACAAAAATTTCACCATCATTCACATCAAAAGTTACATTTTTAACACCTACAGTTGCACCAGTTGCTTTTAAAATGTCACTTTTCGACTTTCCTTCTTTTAGAAGCTGTACTGCTCGCTTCACGTTCTTTCCGAAAATTTTCGTAGTATCTTTTACTACGATTTTTTTCTTCATGCTTTGTTCACTCATATATACACTCCTAACTGTTCAAACTAAATGAACGCTTAATCATTATAAATGTAATATCTATGCAATACAACCGTAATAACTTTTCTTATAGTTTGTACAGTGAAAACTGTACAAATATTTGAGAAAAAAATTGCTTTTTAACGAAGGATATAATACATTTAATTTAGTCAGCTGGATTATCTGATAGAAGCTGACTTCAGTGGAGGGAAGACGTAAATGGAAGGTTACGAAAAACTCGAAAAAGCCCGGGAACGTGTTATCGAGACAATTGCACAAAATATACATCTTTACGGTTTGGTACCTTCTGCAGGTAGACAGTACGGAATGATGTTCTTTCAAAATGAACCATTAACATTGGATGACATGACGGAAAAGCTTGGGATGAGTAAAACAAGCATGAGTACTTCCGTTAGAGCTTTGTCTGATTTAAAATTAGTCGAACGCGCCTGGAAAAAAGGAGTTCGAAAAGATTTATATAAAGTAACAGACGACTGGTATCAAAGTTTTATAGATTTGTTTTCAATAAAATGGAGGAGATCCGTCACACTTCATTTAGTTGCGATAAAAAAGTCATTAGCTGAGATCGAAGAATTATCAAAAGATCCAACAGTTAGTGAGGAATTACAACAAGAAATTCAAATTGATATTGATAAACTGAAATATATAAAAAACTATTACGAGTGGCTCGAACGTTTGGTGGATGTATTTGAAGATCAAAAGATTTTTGAACTCGTCCCAATCATGACCGATACAGAAGACTGACCAATGGAAAAAGGTACTGCTTAAAGGATAATTCCTAAGCAGTACCATTTTTTCATTCTATGTAGAAATAAATACACGATCTTTAGTTTAGGTTTTCCACCACTAATGATTTCTATCACGGGTCTAGCAACTGTTTTTGCAGCATACATCGTATTATTCGGTGACGTACTGCAAAGCTTTAGTTGAAGACGTGCAGCTGCACATCCAGATGAAAAAGTGTTGTATAGCCTAAGCCGTGCACACTTAATTTTCGGTATGCGTACATTCCCTTGAGGTACAAATACCGTTTATTATTACCAGTTCTAAGTTTAATTTTAGGTGTAGATTTAGCTTTAACAATTCAAATTTAATGCTATGTAAGTGTTAAAGTCGGTATACTGGAATCAGGAAGTCAACGTGATTTAGGAATCGCCGGTATTATCGGTGCGGTACTTTGTATTAAAGGTGCTACTTGGGCACTCGCAGTAGGTCTTTTACTATGCTTCTTAATATATGGTAAAGACTTCTTCAAAGGTGAAGTAGACAATACATTTCTAAAAGACAGAAAAGTAGATTCAGAGGAAGAATAAATACGAGAGGATGATTAGATGGAAAAGCAATTTTATGTAGGTGGTGAATGGAAGTCTGCGAAAGATTTTGCAGAACTCCAATCCCCTCATACGAAAGAAGTCATTGCAAAAATCCCACAAGCGACTCGTGAAGAAGTGGAACAAGCAATCGACGTTGCATTTGATGCTAGAAAACAAATGGCTGAACTGACTGCATACGAGCGTGCAGCAATTTTAGAACATATTACACAATTATTTATCGATAACCGCAAAAAAGCAGCTGAAATTATCTCATTAGAAGCAGCAAAGCCAATTAAGTATGCACTAGGGGAAATTGATCGCACAATCGAAACATATAAATTTGCAGCAGAAGAAGCAAAACGATTAACCGGTGAATTGATCCCGATGGACGCTGCAAAAAATGGAGCGAATCGGTTCGGTTACACGATTGAACAGCCAATTGGTGTGATCGGTGCCATCACTCCGTTCAACTTCCCACAAAATTTAGTTGCGCATAAAGTAGGACCTGCGATAGCAGCTGGTAACACAATCGTACTTAAGCCAGCATCACAAACACCGCTTTCTGCACTATTTTTAGCAGAACTTATCGATCAAACTGCTTTACCTAAAGGTGCATTCAACGTAGTTACTGGAAGTGGTAAAACGGTTGGAGATGCACTAGTAGAGAGCGACAAAGTGAAAATGATTACATTTACAGGTAGCCCTGCTGTCGGAAAAGGTATACGCGATAAAGCTGGTCTGAAAAAAGTTGCTCTTGAACTAGGATCCAACGCTGGCCTAATCATCGACAAAAATGTCGATTTATCACAAATCGTACCAAAATGCGTTATGGGTGCATTTTCAAATCAAGGCCAAGTGTGCATTTCATTACAACGTACGTATGTAATAGATGAATTGTTTGAGGAATTTGTCAATCAATTTTCAGCAATGACAAAGCAACTTGTGATTGGGAGTCCATCAGATGAAACGACAGACATATCCGCAATGATTAATCCTAGTGAACAAGAACGAGCGTTAAGTTGGGTACATGAAGCAGTTGAGCATGGCGCAGAAATTATTGCGGGAGGTACAACAGAAAATGGTGTTTTCATGCCTACCATTTTAACGAATGTGTCTTCCACTTCAAAAGTTTCTTGTCAGGAAGTCTTTGCTCCAATCGTTGTAGTGAACCGCATTTCTTCTATTGAAGAGGGCATTGCTGCAATCAACGATTCAAACTATGGTTTACAAGCAGGGATATTCACAAATGATATCCAAACAGCTTTCCATGCTTCTAAACACTTAGAAGTTGGAGGTGTCATGATCAACGATATTCCAACATACCGGATCGACCAAATGCCATACGGTGGTGTGAAAGAAAGCGGTACTGGTAAAGAGGGATTAAAATATGCTATTCATGAAATGACAGAAACGAAACTTGTCGTTTGGAATAACCAATAAGGAGTCTCAGTAATGTCTGAAAAAATTACATTTCAGCATTTGACGGCGTAATCATAGAAAAATAAAAAGTAGTAAAAGGCCTTCAGCTCACGCTATTCCCGCTGGAGTCGCCGTCTTTCACTACTATCAATTGCCTACAAAAAATAGTAATTTAATAAAAAGTATACAAAAAACAGGTGTAGAAAAAGACTCGTTTTTCTACATCTGCTTCAATTTATGGGCTATTGGACTGCCCCTTCTTTTAGATTGTTGTTAATCCTGAAATAAAATTAATTTCGAGACTGACGACTTTCAAAATCTGCTTCAATGTCTTTCTTCCACGTTCGGTCTATTTTTTTGCCTTTTCGAAATGAAGTAACTGCCTCATTAAGTGTTTGGTAATTTAGCTCGGTTCCTTTGTTATCTGCGTGATACTCTACGGCAAATTCCTCATCGATTCCGAATTTTGCTGCCGTAGAGATGGCGTCGATATTAGCACCAAGGAATATAAACTCCCAGCCGAATGTTTCTTTTTGGTAGGCAATCATCGATTGAATTTTAGCGTAGTTATATTCACAACTCGCATTTTCCATACCATCTGTCGTGATGACAAATAACACTTTCCCAGCACGTTCTTCTTCCTTCGTTCTTTTTTGCGCATTGCTGATTTTCTGAATCGTCGAACCAATGGCGTCCAACAATGCTGTCGTCCCTCCAACCTCGTAGTCCTTATCCGTTATCGGCGCAATGCCTCTCACATTGATACGGTCATGTAACAATTCATATTTATGATTAAATAATACGGTTGTTACAGTAGCTTCTCCTTCTTCTTTTTTCTGCTTGGAAAGCATTGCATTGTATCCACCAATCGTGTCTGTCTCCAGTCCAGCCATGGAGCCACTTTTATCTAAGATAAAGACTAATTCTGTTGCATTCGTTTTCATATTCGTTATCCTCCTTTAGTTGGTTGCCTATCTTCTTTACAAATTAAGGATAACAATTTACTCCAATGAATAGGTCGCTTCGAAAGCGACAATTACGCCCCTAGTAAAACTTGATCAAAAGCAAACAATGCCTCATTAATTTCATGAATGTTAAAATTTTCATCTTCAATAAAGTATTCAATAATGAGATCGAATTTATTGCTATGTGACAATGTATAACCCGCTTTGGATAGCAAATCTATAGTCTGGTCCAGATTTAATTCCAGGGCAATCGCAAAGGCGATGACCGTTTTTTTGAGAGGTGTATAATCAACCGAACTGCGGATTTTCGAAAAGAGGCGACGGTCAATATTCGCTTTTTTATATGTTTCAACATCTGTCATTCCTTTTTCATCAATTAAACGCAGCAGCCTCTCAGAAAAGGATTCATCCAAGTGATTCAATACTTCCTCTAACCTTCTTTTTTTCCTCTTTAACGGAGCTTCCTCCATAATTATCTGGGACTCGAGAACTTCGTGTAGTTCCTGTCGATTACGAAGGAAGCGTACGTCGTGTTCTTCTACATAGTGTTCATCTATATATTCATGAATGGATGTAAACAATTTCTCACTTAGCCCGAATGCCTGCTTGTCATAAACGACCAAATATACAATCATTTCATGTTTCAACAAAAAAGCACTGATTGTAGAAATGGCAATTTTTAATGCCTGCTCCTTTGGATAACCATATATACCAGATGCAATAAGCGGAAAGGCAATGGACTGACAATCATGAGAAGCAGCGAGTGCTAATGAATTTTCATAGCAGGCTGTAAGAAGCACTTCTTCGTTATGCGTACCCCCTCTCCAAACTGGTCCCACTGTATGAATAATATGTTTAGCTTGTAATTGAAAGCCGTCCGTAATCACAGCCTGACCAACAGGACATTCCCCAATTTCGTTACACGCTGCTTGCAACTGCTCGGCACCAGCTGCGCTAAAAATAGCACCACATACTCCTCCTCCCATTTGGAGTGCTGTATTCGCCGCATTTATTACGACATCCACTTTCATTTTTGTAATATCATTTCTTACGATTTCTAATGGCATAACCACTAGTCTCCTTTCCCATCCATATTTACGTTTTCTATTTCTTCTAACTATATCCACTAAAGAGCATACTTCTAACTTTCAAATACCCTTTTCGAACGTTTAAATGTTTTTATATCCATATTAATAGAGAAAAAAATTGATTAAGACAAACCACGTTAATGAATACGCTTCAAATGTCACTTACATTCTAATAGAAGATTATATATGTAACAAATAATAAAAAGACCGTTTGATGTTTTTACATCAAACGGCCAAATATTAAAGACTTTAGTTGTTTTCAGCTCTATAATTTATTTTTTAACAACTTGTCATGTAATTTTGAAAAAATGAGTAACGCGAGGATGGTACCTACTAAAGCTAAAGACATATCCCATTGCGCATCCCATTTATCTCCTTGCATTCCTAAAAAGTCTTTAGATACTTCTCCACCTTTTGATATTTTTGTACTCAACCATTCGATAATTTCATATAAAGCGGCAACTGCAAGCACTATACTAGTCGTGATACCAAACAACCAAGCTCCTTTGGTTAGTTGCGTATGTCGTAACAACAATTCTCTTACCACAATCGCTGATAAACCTTTTAGCAAATGACCAAAACGATCATAGTTATTTCGTTTTAAATCAAATGCATCTTTCATCCAATTAAATAGAGGTACTTCTGAGTAAGTGTAATGACCGCCGATGAACGTTAGAATGGACAAAAGAGCGATGATGAAATAGGAAAGAGTAGTAAAACGAAACTTGTTATAAGTTGCAATGACAATGATTAATACGACTACCGCCGGACTAACTTCTGCTAGCCAATCCAAATAGGTTGCGGGCTTAATCACAGACCATATAAAAACGATGATAACAACCAATAACAGTGCAAAATGTAGCTTTTTTGAACCTTTATCTAAACCCACCTTGTTCACCCCTGCTCCAAACTGTATATAATTCCACTCGATACATGTAGCTTTCCCCAAAAACTTTCAATATATAAATCAACTTGAGTGAGTGAATTAAGTTTTCGAAAAAAAGAAAAAGAAAACCTGGAGCACATGACCTGGCTCCAGTTATTTTTGATTGGAAGATATATATATTCTACTAAATCCCAGTCTTGAAGGTTATGATGGTACTCCAAAGTATGAAGTTCGCCTACTGTTACTTTTTCTGAAACGGCTTCGAAGTCCATTAGAAGCACAAATAATAACTGTTTAAAAAGAAAGAGCCATTTCAAAATCTCATTTTGGAGAATTTTGAAACAGCTCTTTTATTCATTTTCGACTTCGTGGCCAATAAGGATGCTGATTACTAAAGATTCATAAAAATTTACGCTAAAAAAATCCAACTTAAACGAGTGAACCGCCTGTTTTACTATATTTTATAATTGCATCCGCACTCTGATAAGCTAGTGCAGCTACTGTTCCGGTAGGATTATAGCCACCATTATGAGGAAAATTCCCTGCACCGATTACAAATAAATTCTCTGCATCCCAATGCTGCAAATACTTATTCACGACACTGTTATCAGGACTGCTTCCCATAATAGTTCCACCAGTATTATGAGTCGTTTGGTAACCCACAATATCGTAATCCGTTATAACATTTTTACCTTCTACAGTTTTCGCACCCATCTCTTTCATTATGTTTGTGCATACTTCCGTTATATACTTATGCAAAGCTCTATCTTGATCCGTAAAGTTATAAGTCATTTGTAGAAGCGGTAGACCATATGCATCCTTGTAATTACTATCCAAAGAAAGAAAATTCTCTTTATGTGGCATGGATGCACCTTGGGTTCCAATTCCTAATGTACGAGTAAAATTGTATATCGAATTCTTTTTGAATTCTGCTCCCCATGTTGGCGTATCACGTTGAATTGGATTCGTTTCAATAGGTCTTGATCCCGTTTGCGTAAGAGAAATACTACCACCATGAATAAAATCTAAATCACTATGATCAAAGTTGTCCCCATTATAATCATCAATCGTCATGCCAAGTGCTCCTGCACCCATGAACGTGTTCATCTGTTCTTCAAAATAACCTGTTGCCCCAGGGAGTATTTGGTAACAATAATTTTTCCCTAATGTCCCTCTACCTGTATCAGGATTATATTGTTCCCCAATGTTAGAAACCATAAGAAGTTTTGCGTTATTCATAACGTAGCTAGTCAAAACTACTACTTCTGCTGGTTGTATAAATTCCTCTCCAGAAAGAGTATCCAAATATTTTACACCTGTTACTTTATTTCCTTTTTTTATTACTTCCACTACATTGGAACGAAACCTTGCTTCAAAGTTCCCTGTCTTCATAGCAGTTGGGACGACGGTTATTTCAGGTGAAGTCTTTGCACCATATTCACAACCGAATCGCTCACAAAAACCACAATATTGACAAGCATTTATCGCTTGCCCATCTGGATTTGTATAGGGTTCTGAAAGATTTGCGGAAGGTAACATAAATGGCGTATATCCTAATTTTTGGGTTGCACTTTCAAATTTCTTTAATATCGGTGTCTTTTTCATCGGTGGAGTAGGGAATGGTTGCGCTCTTTTTCCCCAAAACGGATTCGTATCTTCTCCAGAAATTCCAGCAGTCTGTTCGAACTTATAAAAGTATGGTTCTAATTCGTCGTAAGTAACTCCCCAATCTTGCAACAAATAGTCCTTTGACAATTTATTAGGACCATATTTTTCATCTGTCATCGTCTTTATTTGAAAGTCATAAGGTAAAAATCTCCAGTTATGACCATTCCAGTGGGTTCCAGATCCCCCTAATCCCAAACCTAGTAAAAAGGAGCTCATCTGACGCATTGGTAATGCAGGCATTTTTCGATGATTTCGTATCGTAATCGTCTCTTTCGATAAGTTTTGCATTAATTCATATCGAACTGCATAACGATATTCATCATGTACTTTTTGATAGTCCTCTGTCCCTCGCGTTTCCCCTCTCTCTAAACCAATAACTTTCAATCCTGCTTTTGCACATTCTGCTGCAACAATGCCGCCTACCCAACCTATCCCTACTGTAACAACATCTACTTTTGGTAATGTAGTAGCCATAAATAATACCCCTCTCTCTTCTTACATTTGTCCAAGCGACATTGGCTCAATTTTTTGGAATTTATCACTTTCAATTACATTAGCATAAGCCATTTGATGACCAGGGAATCCCTTCATTCTCCATCCACCCATATTTCTATTTCCACCATACATTGGGTCAGAAAATGCACCTTCTAATGTCGCAGTTCGTAGCAAACGAAAGAAAAATGAAGAGGTAGTCCCTACCATTGCTACTTCATCATTTTGAAAAGCAGTTAATATCTCATCCATTTGCTTTCCTTCCAGTTCAAGGAATCCTTTTTTAAATCTATTATTAGCTTCTTCTTCCAATTTCGCTATCCCTTGCTTAAAGAGTTCCGCTCGGGTCAAGCGACTCTGATATCCTTGCGTCGGAGCACCTACGGCAAACGGGCCTTGCATATATTCTTTCGTATTACTTCCGTATTGCCCCGCTAATTGGTGATCAATAAAATAACCAACCCCTAAATCAATTGCACCTGGTCCTAAATCATCTTTCGGAAAAATCCGTTCCGTAGCATTTGAAAGGATGTCAAAATCTTTCTTATTTCGGAAGAACTGAAACCCTTGACTCACTTGCATCGCATGCTTTTCTGGAGTCGCTACATTAGACAAACCTTGATCTGTCTTATTTGCATTAAACCCAACTAATCCACCAATTACTCCCCCACCAATTAAAGCACCGGTAGCAATCCCTGTCGTTTTTAAAAAGTCTCTTCGTGTATAGTTTTTCTGTTTTTCCGTCATTTACATCATCTCCTAAAAAATAATGATATTCATGTATCCATTTTCATACTGCCAAGTTCTAAAAAAAGGATATACATATTTAATCAATTTTAGTCATTCAACCTATATATTTTAGAGAGATTGAAGTTTCTTTATAATATTTGAAGATAATTCACTTAAAACGTGCATGCTATAAACCAAATTCCAATACAAATTCATAAACAAAATAAAAGCCAACTATCATATACAATAGTTGGCTTCTCATATTATTTTTTCTTTTTAGTTTCTGCGTTTTTGTCATCTAGTTTAAAATCTTCTGCCACTTCGTCCATAATTTCTTTTGTTGAGTTTTTAAATTCTGCTAATGTTTGTCCAACCGCTTTTCCTAACTGAGGTAGTTTAGATGGGCCGAAGACGATTAAAGCAATTATAAGAATAATTATTAAACCTGGTACACCGATGTTTGGCATAGTTTCCTCCTTTAAACTGTTTTCATAATGATTCAATGACAAATAGGCAGTAGTTACATTTATTACAATAAAATCTAAGTTGTATTGTATTAGTTACACATTATTACCCTTCGTTACGAGTTCTAAACAAGTGATATTGATACTAGTGTTGTATTAACTCCACATGAAAAATTTTGTGCTTAATCACAGGTGCAAACAACAAATTTATTTCATATAAAATAATCCACCATTTATCACTTCAATTTTAATTCTTGCCTCGTATTGTTCTTCCAATGCTTTTTTCTCCATCTCGTAGCATTCTGGCTTGTTTTCTACGCCTTCATAAAAGTATTCTAATACTTCCAGGTCCTTTTGCCATCTTCTTTTTGCTTCTTCTGCCCATGTATGATCATCTTGTTGTACGATGCTTTCAATTGCTGTATCTAATCGCTCTAGGGCACGAATGGGCTTTATTATATATGGTAAATGAAATACATATTCTGACCTGATAGATACCAAATCCACTCTGCTTAACAGTTCCTGAAAATCATCTGTTAAATCACCTGTCATTAAGTTAATCCCTAGAGAATAGAGCATTTCTTTCGTTTGATCGCTGTAGTACGATATTTTATAATTCACACCTAGCCAAGGAGTTAAAATGGGTCTCGATTCAAACTTATCTGATACCCTTTCATACATTTGCACAAATGCGCCAAGTTCTTTCGTTGCTTGAAACAGTTGATTAAGTCGAGGAGAACCAAAATGGATTACTTCCCCTTTAGTGGCTCCATCTAGCTTATTTTGATCAGTGATGAAAGTTAACTGTGCTGGATCTGGAACACCATCTGTGCTTTCTAAATACTTCCAATAAAATGGACGGTTCATAATTTTTTTATCCATATCAACTGTTAGTTGGACGGTAATGTAGTGGTCCGTGTTAGTCAAAATAGGACAATTGTTTTCATTAAAAAATTTAAGTAAATAACCATGAACTTGGTTTGGGAACATGTACATCCTCCTTTGAATGCCCCTATTGCTTCTGATCAGATAGTTTTCTTATAAGTTGATAAGATATCGTCTAAATCACCCACTACTTTTTCGAATACATCGATTTTTACGTAAAGCAAGTCCAAAATATTCTTTTCAATGGTGTTATCGATAGCCAAATTGTAAATATGAACATCATGTTCTTGCCCTAACCGGTGAACACGTCCAATTCGTTGTTCTAACTTCATTGGATTCCATGGTAAATCATAGTTGATGACATGGTGACAAAATTGGAGGTTAATTCCTTCCCCTCCCGATTCTGTTGCAATTAACACCTGGGCCTGTTCTTTAAATAAACGCTTCATCCAATCTCGTTTATTTTTGTTAAATTTCCCGTTAAAGAGAACGCTGGTGATTCCTTTAGAATTTAAATACCATTGCAAATAGGTTTGACTGGCTCGATATTCTGTAAAGATAATAACCTTATCATTTGCTTGAGAAATAATTTCATAAGCCTTTTCTGCTTTTGAATTTGTTTCTAGCGCCATCAATTTCTGTATAATTTCATTAACGTGATCCATCTCATCTGGATTCTCACATTTTTCGCGCATCTTCTCTAAAGTCAAGGCAGTTGCTTCCTTACTGCTGCACATTTCCTTTTGTAGTGTAATCATAGAGAAGGCTCCCGAAAAAACAGGCGAAATATTTTTAAGATCTAAAATCAAATCGTACACTTCTTTTTCCGCTTCCGAAAATTGGATTGGGATTATTTGAACACGACGATTTGTCCACTCAATTCCAGTATCCTGTCTTCTATTTCTGACCATCACCTGATTAACTAATTCCCTTAAATATTCATCGTGTTCTAAACTGTGTTTACTGGCAGAAAACGAGGATTGAAACGTCTCGTAATTACCTAAGTGCCCCGGTTTTAATAAAGAGATAAGATAAAATAGCTCAAACACATCATTTTGAACCGGAGTAGCAGTTAACAACAGACAAAACTTTTTCTTTAAACTTTGAACAAACTCATAAATTTTGGTTTTATGGTTTTTTAGTTTATGTGCCTCATCAATGATGATCATGTCATAATCTTGCGCATATATTAGTTCTTTATGTGGGCTTTTTTTTGCCGTATCCATACTCATTACTACTACATCGTAATGGTCTAATTGGTAGTTTTTTTTATAAGGAATTGCGGGAATATAAAATTTGTAGTTCAATTCTTCGACCCACTGATTGATAAGAGAAGCCGGAGCCAAAATTAACGCTTTTTTTACAAGCCCTCGAATGAGGTATTCTTTTAATATCAACCCTGCTTCAATAGTTTTACCAAGACCCACCTCGTCTGCAAGAATTGCTTTTCCATTCATCCTTTCGATGACCGTCTCAGCCACTTCCAATTGATGACTAAGGGGAGTAAGGTTTGGTAAGTATTTAGGAGACTGAAGACCAGAAAATTCGGTAATCAGGTTATCATTCACTATTTCGTAACTCATCTTATAAAGCGTCCAATTATCCCATGGTTCGATATTTTCTAATCTATTCACGAGACCTTCTTTCCACTCAGTTGACCTTTCAATTATCATGAAAATCACCTCATGCATCTTTTTCTATCTTAGGTTGCCCAAAAAAGAAGGAGCTATGATTATGTAATGAAAATATTACTGATTACTTGCCTAGCTCTAAAGACGGGTTATTTAGTATGTTTTTATAACTCATACTAGTTTAGGATACAATAATAAAAATGAGCCTAATTCAATTAAGAATTAAACTCATTTTTAAGTGCATTTAAACGACAATAATCCACTCGCTTTCCGCAGGTTTTTCGCGGATTTTTGTACAAAATATATTCTTCTAAGAAACAAGTGCTTAATTGAATAGATCCTACTTTTAAAAACGCTCAGAAATTATATATCTAAACTAATGCACTGTGTTTAGTTTCTCTTTGCTTTGATTCAACTTCTCCTGAAGTGAACTAATAGGCTCCAATTCCCCTCTACTCTCGAGAGCCATGATGACCGAGCGCTCTGCACGTTCGATCATATTGTGTGCATTTTGAATAGACTGCTCTGTGGGATTCGTTAGAGCTTGCCCTACAGCCATCGTGACATTATCCACAGAATTGTGCAATTGAGAAATGACATTATCTTCTTTCCAACTCATTTGTGTGTGGTCTACCACTGCAAAGTCCTCCTTAGATTCTAGAAATCAATACGACCTTACTATGGTAAAAGCACACCATTTTTATTCATTGGAAAGGTGCAGTTAGAAATATAATCCTTCAATAGTTTTAATGATCTTGGGAACAATATTTCATGAAAGATTCTAATCATTTGAAGGAGGAAAAATAATGTCTATTCACGCACCAGGACCAAATGATTCGGCGGATAATAAAGAAAGACTAAAGAAAACCATCCGGAATATGGAAGCAGCAGAAGCAGCAATGGAATTCGCAGAAGGGGAAGAACTTGCTGCAATACAAGAGAAAAACGAACGACGTAAAAAGAGCATTGAAAATTTGCAAGAAGAAATAAGTGCAGAATCTAAATCTCGGATAAATGGATATATTAGGTAATAAAAAAAGATTTAATGCAAATTAATAAAGTGGGGCTGTCCCTATAGTCATATAATGACTTAGAGATGGTCCCTTTTCCAATATTGATTTCCGTTCCAGACGGACGCTTTCCGCGGGCATGGCTTCAGTCTCCTCGTCGCTTTCGCTCCTGCGGGGCCTTCAGCTCACGCTATTCCCGCTGGAGTCGCCGTCTTCCACTACAATCAATTGCCTACAAAAAACAGTAGTTTAATAAATAGAGACCAAATTCTTTTAAATACCTACATATCAAGCGCTTCTTCATTGATTAACAATTTCTTTTGTTATTGTTTTAACAGAACTAGGTCCTCATTTTTAAATTGTACGAAAAATGAACTCTTATGTTATTAAGCACGATTATCCTTAGCTTTTTAATCTCTTTTCCATCACTTTTCCCATCTGGTGAGAGTTTATATCTTCTTCCTCATGTAGTTTATCAACGATGTTAAGATAATCCTTCTCATTACGATTCTGACTTAATTTATAGGCGGCTTGAATTTCTTTCACTTTAATTTTAAATCCAACGATACCTTTCATTTCTTTTTCTAAAACTTGTGGAGAAAGTTTTTCCCACAATACTGGATTCTCACGATGTTTTTCATATTTTTGTAGCATCATTGTAAGTTCTTGTTGCAACTCTTCTTCAGTCAAAATACTAGCTGTGCCATAGACATGCACAGCCTGATAATTCCATGTTGGAACATTTTCATGCTCGTACCAAGAAGAAGAAATGTAAGCATGCGGTCCCTGGTACATAACGAGAACTTCCTCACAGGTTTCGAATGTTCGCCATTGAGGATTCCCATAAGCCATATGCCCAGTTATATAGTAATCTTCTTCTTTTTTACTAAAACTCAAAGGTAAATGAGTCGCAATTGGTTTGCCTTGTTTGGTTGTAACCATCGTTCCAAATGAGGTCTTTTGAACAAATTCTCTAATTTCATCTGCATCTGTCACTTTATAATATTTAGGTATATACATGATTGTGCTCCTCCTTGATTTGTAATATTGTGTACGATCTGAGTTAATAGTATTATACAAACTGACATCCAGAAAGGTACAATTATAAATAATTAAACATGTCAAAGGAGGTCTTCATGAAAAACATCATTTTTCCTTTTAAGGATGACTCCCCAAAATACAAACAAATTTACGAGCAGCTAAAATTACTTATTGAGCGAGGAGATATACCGACTGATGAACAGTTACCCTCCATTCGTCAGCTTGCAGAATCTCTTCATATAAGTCGTAATACAACATTAACAGCTTATGATCTGCTTGTAGCGGAAGGCTATATTCGCGGAGAAGGGAGAAGAGGTTATTTTGTAAATGAAATAGAGCCGTTTTCATTTCAAGAACCGTTAATCTATTCTAATAAAAAGCAAAAAGAGGCGACGGCACCTGTCCTCATTGACTTTCGAGCAGGAGCCGTAGATCAAGCACATTTCCCTTTAAAAACTTGGAGGAGGATTTCCAATCAAGTATTAACGTTACAGGAAAGCTATCTATACGGGGACCCCTTCGGTGAGATGTGCCTACGTGAACAAATTGCTACATACTTACTCCAATCTCGTGGGGTGAAAACAGATGCAAATGCCATTATTATCGGCAGTAGTACACAACAAATGCTTATCCATCTTGGACATATTCTGAGGGAAGATTTCTCAAGCGTTATCGTAGAAGATCCTGGGTATGATGGAGCCAGGGAAGCATTTCAATTCCATCGCTTTGAACTTGAGACTTTACCAGTTAATGAAACAGGCGCTGATTTTTCACAATTAGAACAAATGAAATCACAGGTCATCTATGTAACACCTTCCCATCAAAGTCCAATCGGGGTAAGTATGTCCATTCAACAACGGCAAACGCTTATTCATTGGGCTAACAAGAAGAATGGATATATTATCGAAGACGATTATGATAGTGAATTTCGCTATACGCAAAAACCATTTCCAGCTCTCGCTTCCATTGATTCAGCAAGAGTCCTTTATCTAGGGAATTTCTCAAAGGCCTTCCTTCCAGGGATCCGTTTAAGCTATATGGTGTTGCCACAGACACTATTAAATCGTTATAAAAACCAATTTCTTCATTTTGAAAGTACCACTTCACTCTTTGGCCAACTTGCAATGGCTAAATTTATGGAAGATGGCGAATGGATTCGTCATATTAAACGCATGCGTCTTGTTTATAAACGAAAAATGCAACACTTAGTATCAGCACTAATTGAGCAATTCGATCAACATATATCCATTATAGGCGAACAGTCTGGTTTATATGTTTTAGTAAAAGTACACATGAAGCATTCAGAAGAATGGCTAATCGAGCGTGCTTCCTTTTATCGAGTGAAAGTGTATCCTACCTCACTCTACTTCATTAAAAACAATACCGATGAACCAATTATTAAACTTGGATTTAGTAACCTTTCTGTTGATGAAATCCAGCTTGGTGTGGAGCTCTTAAAAAAGGCTTGGACATAAAAAAATCCCCCTTTAGATAATCAAATCAAGGGGGTGAAACAATGCAAATTTTGGGTTGTTCCCACAAGCCGAAAGAATCGGGAAAATTGCGTTCTTCCATGGTAGTTGAACAAGATTAATGAACAGTTTATTCCTATTGTGTAATAAAAATAAACCTATAAATGTTGATTTTAATTGGAAACACCCTCTTATTTAATAGAGATAACCTAGAAAATCTAAGTCCCCTTCAGTCCATTCATTCATACCAATTTTCTTAATCATCAATTCACTAATTTCTTCATAGCCTATGCCCAGTATAGTTTGATTTCTGTCATCGATTTTCAACCATTTACATTTGTTCTTAACAGATTTGTAGCCGTTCTTTAAATACAATGTCTTATTGTCGGCAAATAAAAGCAAAAAATCAATATCCTTCTTTACACAGTATTTATCAATTTCTGATAGTAATAGTGAAGCTATTCCTTTTGTTCGGGATTCTCGTGAAACACATAAGTCAATTATCCCAAGCACTTTTATAAGTTTTCCACTAAGATTCATAACTCGGTAATCTAACCCAACCTGTGCAAGTAGGTGTTTCTCCTCGTTAAAAGCTAAGAATCTAAAATGAGGCACTTGTTTAAAATAAATCCTATTATTTGGATACATATTCTGAAAACTCTCAGTCAATAACTCTTGAATATTTTCAGTCAGTTCATTATCAATTTCGCACTCTATAACCTTTATTATCTTCAAATTCTCTTCATTCATTATCATAAATAAAAAATCCTTTCTTTAACTATCCTTCTTTTAGTAAACTAAACCTGCCTTGTTAGTTCAATAAGGAAAAAGAGTTGCCTAAGCAACCCATTTTCTGTAACTAAAGCACCCGTTTGTTGAATAAAAAAGGAATATAACATACCTAGAAGGTAGTTAATCTAAAATCATTCATAAATTTTGATTAATATTTGTAATTTCATGAATAACGAACTGAACTTCGTCGCTGGTTTTGATTACAAACAAATAATCTGCTTCATCTTCTGTTGGTTCTGTCACATCAATTTTATGTGACTCAGCTTGTTGCCTAATAAGTACCTCCTCAAAAGTAGAAGCACTCCTAAATATATTTGTACTTCGGCTACTTTCTGTTACTCGTTCACGAAGAATATGTTCTGGTATATCAAAATTAACTAGTATGCTTATAAACCCTTTTTCATTAAAATGTCTGAGAAGTTCCAAACGCCCTTTTCGATTACGATTTGAGTTGCAAAGAATGAGATGATAATTAGTCTGTTCAACAGCATAATCTACAATAGTTTGAGTGATGGCATACTTAATAGTATTAGTCCCTTGTTTTGGTAATAAGTTTTTATAATATGTATTGATAAATTCAGCATGGTTATCTTGGTCAATCACTACTGAGTTGTTCAACTCTTGTTCTAAAGCCTTTGCAAATGTTGTTTTCCCACTATGGGTTTTCCCTACTGTAATAATTACTATCCTTTTCATCTAAAGTCCCCTAATTTTTTTTAATTCTTTCCGTGATTATTAAGTATAATTAAGCCTTCAGTTATTGGGACAAAAACCCCTTGTTTACTTACCTCTTATTCAACTAACCTTCTCCGTTGATCTATCAAGAAACCCCCTATTCACAAATCACTCTGATATTATGCTTACAAATTCAGCAAAACTCGGCAGAGAGTCCGATTCTGGAACCTCGTTATAAGAATAATTTTTAAAAACTCCAACTATATCTAGTTGACCATCTTCGGGTAACGCATCTAATTTTTCGCCCAATGAATTTCTTAAATCTTCATCATTTGTAATATCAAAGATGATACTTCCTTTTTCAAATTGCCATAATGCGTGTGGCATGGTCCCTAAATTCTCTTTGACTATAAAGGAATACTCACTTTCTCCACTCACTATGATGGAGCCTCTGACTTCAAATTCACCAGTGAATTTTATAGAATAAGCTGTTGCGTCATTAATTGCCTCCTTTTTTACATCTGAAACGATTAGATCCGCGATTTGGTTATCTGTTTTTACTTGATCAGGTGAAAAGATACTCAAAGCATCTGCGATGGTACGATTACCCGAAATGGAAAATCCTAGTACATTCTGATAACGATAAATTATTTCTTTTTGCCTTTCATTTTCAATTTGTAATGAACTTACTTCACTAGTTAATTGATCATTTTTCCTAGATGCTTCCAAGCTAGCTATTTTCAAATCTAATTCTAATTCCTCTTTAACTACTGATAACTTCTCATTTTCTTGCTTTAACTGTTCATTTTCTTGTTTTAAATCATTCTCAGACCCATTATTAGAACAACCACTCATGATTAATATAGAAAGTATGATAATCGTATATAAATAGTTCATAATCACCCTCCCAGTTTCAACTACTCATAATTTTTCATAATCTATTTCGGATAACCCGTTAGTTCATTAAAAAAGTTCAAAAATTTACATATATTAACTTATTCAACAAAACTCTTACATAAACCTTCTTATTCCACTAATCTGCCCCGGTAGTTAAAGAAGTAAAATAAGTATGCTCTAGTTACATAGATTAATTTTAGTAGTAGTAATAATATATTGAACGACTTAACTCGTGAAAACAGCTATAATCGAATAATTTTATATAAATATCCATTAAAATCGGGGAGTGCAACATGGGGTCTAATAATTGAAAAGATTATATTAACCGATTAAATCAGCTAAATAATGAAATTTGGTACGACGGTGAAAAATTGAGGGGGAGCTCTCTTCGTTCTGTAATTTTTTTCTATGATTCCATACTCTTATAACCATATTTTAACTTTCTTTAAATCCTCTAAATCAACATTAATCTAAAGCGCCCGGTAGTTGAAGTTGAATTAAGAAAGACCTTTTATATACTTAGTAACATTCCCCATACAACAACTTCCTTGTGGATTGTTTACTTCACATCCACAACGGTCTGCTTTAATAATTCCATTTATCTTTACTTTATTTCTATATTTAAGTTTTAATTCCTTCTTCAACCTAAAGCCCCCCGTTACAATAAGTACACCTTTTCACAATCTTCGATACATTACCACCTTACAAAATGGAATTTGACATCCTACTTTGCTGTTCTGTCACGATATACAATCAGAGTAATTGTATTTAAAATGATGGTAACAATGAGAAGTACTGTTCCGACAAACACCACAGCCTCTGTTGTGTCCGCAAGAGCAGACCAATCCTTAATTTTTACCAGATGATGATTATAGAAAATCTGGAAACATAGCGAAATAGCACAAGCACTAATGCTCATAACAGAAAGAGCGACCCAATTCCTATGGCCATGTTTTTTATATTGCATGATATTAACAACAGGAAGTATCCAAGCAATTAGTCCAAGTACTAGACTGCCAAGATTAAGCAAACCAACCATATCAAATCCCCCTTTGTATTTTTGACTTCTTCATTCTTGTTCAATAATACTTGAAGGAAAATTATGGTATAAGTTTCAAATTAAGAGTAGTCTTGTTCAACTAACCTTCCCCGTTAGCACAATAAGAAAAAAGAGCCGTCTAAGCAGCTCATAGATCTTGAACTAACGCACTCGTTGGTTTAAAAGGGTTAAACCAATTTATACATAAGAATGTCATCTACATATAAGTCCTCGCTAAACTTAACTTCTTTAACTTTACGTCCTTCCTCTACAAATCCCACACTTTTGTATAAGGCAATTGCCCTCTGATTTGTTGATAAAACCCCTAAACTTACTTTCTCAATTAAAGGGTTCTGTTCTGCCCAGTTTAAAAGTTCTTTAATAAGGAGTTTTCCAATACCCATATCTCGATAATCTTTCTTTAACATAGTCGTAAAATAACCAGTATGAGCAATCCTTTTGGTATTTTTTGACCGAAATACAATCAAACCAATAACTTTCCCTTTAATTTCTGCCACAATTATTGTTTCTCTTTTATTTTCTAAAATTTTCTGTATCCAACTTCTTTGTTGCTCCGTTGTCTCTTCAAATTCTTCTAAAACAGAAATCATAAATTCGTTTTCTGAAACAACTTCCCTTTGAATTTCTAACACGGCTTCTGCATCATCTAAATCTCCTGTTCTTAGGGAGACTTGAATATTATCTTTTATCATCATGATTAGCCCCTTTCATCAATGAAAATATCTATGATTTTTTTACAAATATCATGATGAATGGTCCCGTCAAAATTTAGTAAGACCACTACTCCTAAATTTAGTTCAGGTACCATTGACATCAGTGATCTTACAGCTAGTTGACCGCCCCCATGTTCTACTATTCTAAATCCTCTATATTTATCAGTAAACCATGCGAGTCCGTAGCTTCTGATATCACTATCGAACCGCCATTCCTCACTGACAAGATGAATAGGATTTTGCATTTTTTCAATTAAATTTGAACGTAAAACTTTGGATTCTTTATTCAAATGGAATAGTATATATTTTCCTAAATCATTTGCGGTTGAATACAAGTAACCAATTGGAGCTGAGATTGGGTTTATTGGAAAAGGAGTTTCTATTTTATCCTGGCCTAAATAATATCTAGCACTGTTCTTATCTTTTTCGACTATTCGTGAATTACTAGTTGTTCGATTCATATTCAAGGGGGTAAGAATTTCATCTCTAAGAGAGGTTTCCCAATTGTAACCTGTCACTTTTTCAAACAAATCAGCAAGTATCACATACGCATCTGTGCAATAATTCCACCCCATCCCTACTGGATACTCCAACTCAACTTTTTTAAACCACTTGGTTATATCATCTCGAGTTTGTATACTGCTAATCTCTTCTTCAGTAAGGTTATAATAATCTAATGCTTCTTGAAATTCTGTGGCTGTATCTGAAAAAATTTCTCTTACATTAGGAGCGATCATATTGGCAATCCCTAAGTTTGAAGGAAACCCAGCCGTATGGGATAGCAGATGACGAATCGTGATGGTGTCACTATGTTCTTTATTTTTTGTTCTGAAGTATGGCAAATATTTAACAATAGTATGATCCAATGAAATCAAGTTCTTTTCAACAAGCTGCATAATAGAAAGTGCCATAAAATTCTTAGAAATACTTTGAATGCTCATCAATGTTTCACCATCAATAGGCCGGTTTACAGGTTGAATCTGAGAGTACCCAAAACCTTTAGAATAGATAATGTCTGAGTCTTTAACAATTGCAACGCTCAATCCAACTCCCTGCTGATTTTTAATAATTTCATTAATATAATCTGTTATTTGATTTAGTTTGTATTTAGATCGATTCATACTTGTCCCCTTTTCCATCTATTCAAAAACTTTACTGTTTCCCGTAAAAGAACTATTTCATTAGACTGCCCCTTTAGTTCAATAAGTTCAACAAAAAATGCGTTAATCCTTCTTGGATCAACGCATTAGAAATAGCTACTAATTAACCTATTTAATAAATTGAAAAATTATTTAGTTGAAAAGAGAATTTAATATTTCTTTATTGTTTATTTCTGATATTGCTGCTTTAAGATACATGTGTGATAGAATTGCCGAAATGAAAGAGGAGATACTTGTTGATTTTTTTCTTTCTAATTAAATATTCTCTTAAACGCGTCTCCCCTCTAAGAAAATATTTATTGAAGATGCATAAAAGAATGGAAATATCTATTCATCCTAGTTTGTAGTAATTGTTTTTTTAGTATTATTGCGATTTCACACATTCTTTTTACTTCTCCATTCTAATGTATAAATTAAACAAAAATTTGGACATGGAATGCATTGTAATTTCTTACAAAGATAGCTGTTTGTAAAAAAAATCAAGTTATATTAATGTATCTATATTCAAGTTTTTCAGTAGGAGTCTAGAAAATGAATAATCAATTATTTTTACAGTTTAATACCATTTTTATTAGTATATTAATTGAATCTTTACCTTTTATCTTATTAGCGGTAATTGTTTCGGCTTTGATTCAAGTATTTGTGACAGATGAAATGCTTGCTAAAGTTATTCCTAAAAATAGATTCCTTTCTGTTTTATCCGCTAGTGCGCTCGGTGCGATTTTCCCTGCATGTGAATGTGGGATTATTCCTATCGCTCGGCGATTAATGGCGAAGGGAGTCCCACTCCATGCAGCTATTGCGTTCATGCTTACGGGACCTATTATTAATCCAGTTGTTTTATTCTCCACATATGTGGCTTTTGGGAACAGTTGGAAAATGGTGCTATATCGAGGTGGTCTTTCATTTGTTGTGGCCTTTATAGTAGGAATAATTCTTTCCTATCAATTTAAGGAATCTCAGTTGAAGCATACGTTCATACATCAAGTTTCCCCTAAAAATATAACGGTGAAAGGAAAAGTGCTCGGAAGTTTAAAACATATGGTAGATGAGTTTTTCTCTGTTGGGAAGTATTTGATATTCGGCGCCATAATTGCTGCAGCTGTGCAAACATACATGAAAACATCCACCCTAACATCCATTGGACATGGGGATTACTCTTCTTCACTTGTCATGATGGGCTTAGCGTTTATTATGTCACTCTGTTCATCTGCTGATGCATTTGTTGCTGCTTCGTTTAGAAGTACATTTTCAACTGGAGCAATAATTGCGTTTCTCGTTTTTGGTGCAAAGTTTGATATAAAAAACACATTAATGATGCTAGGTGTGTTCAAAACAAAGTTCGTTTTTTTCTTATTCATTTATACAGCAATTCTAGTATTTCTTGGATCTCTGTTAATTACGAACTTATAGAAAAGGAGTAGATTCATAATGTTTCGTTGCTGGATTTTGCTAGGGTTATCATTTCTCTTTTTGCATTTACATGCATCGGGAGATATTTCTAAATACATCAATTTGAAATATTCATCTTTTTCCTTTCTCGCTATTTTTTTACTGTTTTTCTTTATGCTAATCCAAATGTATTTCACTTTGAAAAAAGACGGAAATGAAGATGAATTGACCGATATATGCGATTGTGGAATAGATCATTCTAAAGAGGGGAAGTCATGGAAGGAATGGATCAGCTACCCTATTTTCATCTTTCCCATTTTGACAGCTTTTTTTCTTCCCGTTGCCACTTTAGACTCAAATATTGTAGCTGCGAAGGGATTTAACTTTGAAGTTTATAACGATAAAGATCCTTACGGTTTCCATCAATTCCTTGAACCCGATACAAGCATATTTTATGGGCAGGATGGCTATGAGGAGATAATGGAAGAAGCACTAGGAAAGTATTCTAACAAGGACAAAGTGATTTTAAATGATCAAGATTTCCTCTATGGAATGGAAACGATATACAAAAATCCTGGCTATTTTTCGGGTAAAACAATAGGTTTTAAAGGCTTCACTTACGTTGACAAGGAAACAGGGAATGTCTTTTTATTCCGCTTTGGATTGATTCATTGTGTTGCAGATTCTGGAGTATTCGGGATGCTACTAGAACTTCCTAAGGACACTACATTCCAGAATGATGAGTGGATTGAAGTGGAGGGGACGATGGATACCATCTACTATCAACCGTTCAAAAAAACAATCCCTATTCTAAAAGTGGAGAAAATAAATAAAATTGAAGAGCCTGAAGAACCATATGTTTATAGAAGTTATTAAGATTTCAGTCTCTCAGTTCGTTGTGAAAAATAAATATTCTCCACACTCAATACAAGAAGGAATAGCATGATTTATTTTAATCATGCTTTTTTTAATATTTATATAAATACTTTTTTGTTTTCAACAAACTTCTTCGGCGCTATTTTCTGATTGACGAAAAAGAATAAAAGAAGTAGAATAAAACCCCTAAACTGTAGTGATTACGATTTAAAGTGAATAAGCAATGCTTTCGATGTTTTACAAAAATAATTGCAGTAGATAGGAGAGGTTTAATGGATAACAAAACAAAAATTCCGGTATACATTTTGAGTGGATTTCTTGGAAGCGGCAAGACTACTGTTCTTTTGAACATGCTGGAACATTGCAAGAATAAAGGCCAACACCCAGGAATTATTCTAAATGAATTAGGTCAAGAAAACGTAGAAGGACATTTGTTTGAAGATAAAAAAGTAGTTGAACTACTAAATGGTTGTATTTGCTGCACTATTCAAGATGATTTAAAAGAAACAATGGATAACTTGATTGCAGAAATGGATAGCAGCCCTTTGGATGTTTTATTCATTGAAGGAACTGGGGTGGCAAACCCATTAGAAATACAAGAATCACTATTGAGTAAGCCATATATAGATCAGTTTGAAATAATGTCTATTATTACGGTTCTTGATGCTAGTCATTATTTAGAATATCAAAGTGTCTTCTCAAGTTCAGCTGAAGTTCGGAAACTGATGAAGGAACAAATGGTTTGTGGAAGCCTATTACTATTAAATAAGACAGATCTAATCCGATCAGAACAACTTGACAAAGTGATTCAAAAAATCACTAAAATAGCTGGAGTAGAAACGGAATTAGTCAAGTGTTCGTATGGCCAAATTGAAGCTGGAATGCTTTTCGAAAAGCGTTTTCAATCAATTTCTATTGGGAAACAGCATTCGGATATTGATCACCATCATCACCACCACTCCACTGTACAAGCGATTAAGTTGGAGGATTTTCCGGCATTTCAACAAAAAACATTTGAAAAATGGCTTAAACAGCTACCTAACAACGTTCTGCGAGGAAAAGGAATTGTTGAAATCGAAAACTCCAATCAATTTTACAGTTTTCAATATGCTTCAAAGAAGGTAACGTTCACACCTGTACCTTCCACTTTAAATAAAAAAAATATCATTATTTTGATTGGCACAGGCCTTAACAATGAGGCGATGAATAGTCATTGCAAGCAACTATTAGAGGGAATATAGTAAAAGTTTATATCTTATATTTTTTGTATAAGAATGGTTTTAATTTTTTAGGGGATTGGAGGATAAAGCACTTCCACCCCAACTACGCTGAATTCCATCTATACTATCCACCGTTTTTCTCCACTCCTTAAACTTCTCGATTTGTCGATTTGTCGATTTCTCACAGCATCTGTGTGTTCCATTTTAAATGTAAAGATAAGTACCTTAAAATCCTCTTGTTTTGGTTTGGTTTGAATTTAGTGACACCAATCTTACCGTATTCCTCATCACTTATTGAAGAAACTTTCGTTTCAATTGATTTGGCGTCCGCCCGCATATTTAATTTCCTTCTTCAACTACCCTTCTCTTCTTTTACACATTATGTTCAAAGTGCTTAAGTATCTTAATACTTCTAAAATTTTTGAGCCGTGCAAAATTGCAACGACCTTTAACCCTATTCATACTATAAATTGTTAAATATTTCTTATATTTATATGTACTAACCTATGTTACTGTAATATTCGATTGCAAGTGAAAGGAGGAATATATTATGTCAGAAAACACTAATTCAGAAAAGAATTTTGTGGCAGCTTTACTACTTTGTTTCTTTTTAGGTTCTTTAGGTGTTCATAGATTTTATACTGGTAAAATAGGAACAGGAATTTTAATGTTGCTTACACTAGGTGGACTAGGAATTTGGAGCTTAATTGATTTTATTATAATCGCTGTTGGGAAATTTAAAGATAGTAATGGGAAATTAATTAAAGCGTAATAATGAAATTTGCAATAACTAACTATCTCTACTTCCCGCATTACAGTTTTAGACCTAAATAGACATTACTTCTAACTTGAAATTATTTTATATTTATTACCGAAGTGAATGATATCCTAAGGCGGCGTCCAACATAGTCAAAAGACAATGGCCAAAGATGACGCTCTAAGGGACATAATAATTGAAGTTTAAACTTAATATTGGATGTAGAGATAGATCTTGCCATTAACATTCCTGTAGTGGACATGGATATGTGTTAGTACGGCGGTGTCATTAATCTTACTCTTTTACAATTAAAATTGTTTATACATTTTAATTATGCGTAAATTTAAGATATCAAAGATACAGTTCAGATATATTTTCTATCTACATACCGACCTATCCAGCATAAAAAGGATAAAGGTGAATTAACATTAGACCTCCATAGTCTAAGTTAATTCACCTTTTTTGTACCTTATCTATTTTACAATTTTCTCTGTTCCGTTCGAATCTTTTGTAAAGCTGTGATCTCTGGACGCCTCTTGAATATCTTTAAATGCCCAGTGAGATACAGGTACATCCTTCCATGCTGGTTCTTTTACATCATGCAATGGACCACGCTTTAAAATTCGATTGATGATGACTACAGCTTCTGCGCGTGTTAACGCTTTGTTTGGTTGGAACTGTCCATTTGGCATCCCCTTCATTATGCCAGCCTTCTCCACTAGCGTGATTTCTTTTTTAGCCCAGCTTCCCTTTATATCAGATAAAGTGGAAGGTTGCACATCACCACTTAATTGGAGCCAACGAGAAACAACAACTGCCATTTCCGCTCTCGTCATGGATTTTTCAGGGGCAAAGGTTCCATCCGTATAACCTTTCATCAAGCCTGTTTTATCCATCTTTTGTATCATGGCATGAGCCCAGTGG
The DNA here is from genome assembly GCF_038637725.1 of Psychrobacillus sp. FSL H8-0483. NCBI lineage: Bacteria > Bacillati > Bacillota > Bacilli > Caryophanales > Bacillaceae > Psychrobacillus > Psychrobacillus sp. FSL H8-0483. Next base: position 327,124 of record NZ_CP152052.1, on the reverse strand, counting down.
TTGTTAGGTACGTCTGAAAATGTTTTAACTGGTTTTTCACTGTCGATTCCAGCATCTACACGACCTAATAATGCTGCCATTTGCGCTCGGCTCACATTTTTTCCAGGTTTAAACGTTCCATCTTGGTATCCAAATACATAAGAATAATGCTTATTTTTTTCTTGCTCTTTCAAGTACTCATCCCAATTCTCCATATTCAAGATGGTAAAAGTACTGAACTTCGTAATGCCAAATTTTAAGCCTACCTTACCTGACTTATAATCAACAACCTCTGGCTTCACAAGTACTCGTTCACCATCACTATGCTCGATGAACACGACAAGATTTTTGAATAAGGCTTCACGTTCCTTTGCATCGGTTGGAATCTTTACATCGCGAAGTGGCAACACAAGGTCAACTGGACGACTCTCGAGATTTGTCTCAATTTTCATCGGACGACCGATGACTTCAACCTTCTTATCTTTTGCTGCTTCCTTCACAACCTGTTCTACTCGCGCACGATCTTCTACTTCTTTTTGCTTCGCTTCTTCTTTAATTGGAATGACTCGGAAATAAAGATCCTGTTGTAAACCTTCTAATGAATTTGCTGGAACGATAATTCTAGCATTTTCAGTGAATATCTCTAGATTCAAAGCTCCATTTGCTAATTGCTTCGTTGAGGTAACAGGTACCTTCACTTCAACCTGTGAAACTTCATCTTTTGTATCTGGAATGATAATACGTGCTGTTGATTGACCAGATTGCTTCGCTTTTTCAACGGTTTCCTTTGCTTTGTCAGGAGCAAATGTTACTTCATCCCTCTTCTGGCCGTTTGCATTAGTTGAACGCTTGATGGTTACCGTTGAAGTAGCAGTACCTTTATCGAGCTCACCCGTCTCTACCACAACTGAAATTTGTTCGGTATTTGTTGAAGGTGTGGAACTACCACCACCTCCACCTGATGAGGCCGCATGTACGTTTACCGTGCAAATCGCAGTTTTGTTGCCGTCTTCTGTTGTAACTGTGATTGTAGCTGTTCCCGCTGCCTTTGGTGTCACCACGCCATTTGCATCCACGGTTGCTACATTTGGATTACTGCTACTCCATGTAACATTTTTATTTGTAGCGTCATCTGGATTCACTGTTGCTTTTAGGGTTGCTGCGCTTCCCCCTGCTGTGAGGCTCAGAGTTGACTGATCCAGTGCTAAACTTGATACAATCACTTCTTTAGAATGTACGTTTACCGTGCAAGTCGCAGTTTTGTTACCATCTTCTGTTGTAACTGTTATTGTAGCTGTTCCCGTTTCCTTTGGTGTCACCACGCCATTTGCATCCACGGTTGCTACATTTGGATTACTGCTACTCCATGTAACATTTTTATTTGTAGCGTCATCTGGATTCACTGTTGCTTTTAGGGTTGCTGCGCTTCCCCCTGCTGTGAGGCTCAGAGTTGACTGATCCAGTGCTACACTTGATACAATCACTTCTTTAGAATGTACGTTTACCGTGCAAGTCGCAGTTTTGTTACCATCTTCTGTTGTAACTGTTATTGTAGCTGTTCCCGTTTCCTTTGGTGTCACCACGCCATTTGCATCCACGGTTGCTACATTTGGATTACTGCTACTCCATGTAACATTTTTATTTGTTGCGTCATCTGGATTCACTGTTGCTTTTAGGGTTGCTGTGCTTCCCCCTGCTGTGAGGCTCAGAGTTGACTGATCCAGTGCTACACTTGATACAATCACTTCTTTAGAATGTACGTTTACCGTGCAAATCGCAGTTTTGTTGCCGTCTTCTGTTGTAACTGTTATTGTAGCTGTTCCCGCTGCCTTTGGTGTCACCTCGCCATTTGCATCCACGGTTGCTACATTTGGGTTACTGCTGCTCCATGTAACATTTTTATTTGTTGCGTCATCTGGATTCACTGTTGCTTTTAGGGTTGCTGTGCTTCCGCCTGCTGTGAGGCTCAGAGTTGACTGATCCAGTGCTACACTTGATGCAGGTACTTCTTTCTCTACATCTTCAAGTGCCTCATCAAGATTAGGATTTAAGCTGCTGATCATTTCAACTGTTTTTGTTTCGTCAGCTGCCAAATCTCCTATTCTGAAAGTTAAATGAATTCCTGTATCACTTATGGTCTCTCCCAACAGCAATTTACTGCCATCTTCTAACCATAAATTAACATCATACGGGTTTAACAATAACGGGGGTGCTATGGCAGCTCTTGCAGAAGGATCAGCCGAACCGAAAATGAAAGGCTCCTCTGTGACTGCACCTTTGGCTATTACAATTGCATGACCGTCTGAGGGCGGGTTGCTAATTACTGAGTTTTTAGTAGCAAACGTACTATTTTTATCTAAATCCTGATCTGGGTCTACCGAGCGTGTATATCTGATATCGTACAAGGCTGTCTCGGTCAAGTTCCTGACGGATATTTTGGTTTTGAACATTTTGTCATTAACCTCAAACCAGAATTCCTGTGTTATTTCTAAACTTCCATCTGGAGTAGTACCTTTTACTATTGCTTTTAAGGTGCTTCCTGAGCTTACATCCTCAGTTGTTATATTCTTTATCTGCGGGGATCCACCATTGTAATTTGCCAGCACTGTAGGTAGTCCTTCAGCTGTCTGCTTATAGCCCAATCCAAAGCCTTCTGTAGGACTTCCTGGTAAGAAGAAATCTCCTGTTGTCGGAGGTTCTCCCATGTCAAAGCCGTCACCGTCTACCATCATACCTAATTGGTTTCCATACATTCCTTCAGTATGAAATCCCCCTGAATCAGGCGCAAGCTTAGGAGCCGCCACAGTTGTGCCGAAGTAACCGGAAGGTGAAATACCTAATTCTATATATTTCCCCCCTAAAAACACATTTCCACCTACTGTCATATGTCTGACATTCGGATCATTGCTTGTATCTTCTGCACCTACATGTTGTAATGGCATTATTGGCATAACCATATTCAACATTAGAAAAACGACAACTAGTATCTTTGGTAGAAATCCCTTCTTTATACACTTCCTTGTAATTCTCATTAATACAAAAACCTCCTTCTTTTAAACTAATAGACTCTTGGCACTCACCAAGTTAGTCAAAAATAATATCCTGAATTCTGTAAATTCATAAATTCATAATTTTCAATAAGGGGCTAGACATTATACCCTACAGATTTCATAATTAAATTATCATTGGATTCATTAACACATTCAATTAAAAAATCCTTACAAGATTCTCACAAGGAAGAATGAACTGCAGCGTTAGCGTTTTTAAGTAAATCAACAGACTAACATTTGATCTATTCTATATATTGGAGGATCTATAACTTGAAAAAACAAAAAATCCTTTTCCTAGCTAGCATGGTCATCGCATTGCTAATTATTACCTATTTTTATATAACAAAAGCAAATGAACAGACATATGCTCTTAAGGGAACCATAGATCTTGCTAATACCCCTTTTTCAAGCAGCAAATTAACCTCTCTTGATGGAGAATGGGAGTTTTATGAAGGCGAACTTTTAACCTCACAAGACTTCAAAAAAAAGAATGTAGTCACACCCACTTATATAAAGGTTCCGGGGAATTGGTCAAAGGACACTATCGGCAAACCAATACAACCGAAAGGATCGGCAACTTATAGGCTCATAATCAAAAATATCCCCAAAGGTGATCATGTAGGGATTAAAAAACAAAATATACGTAGTTCAAGTAGGATTTATATTAATGGAGAGTTGATGCTGGAGGAAGGAATGCCTTCAAACAATGTGAAAGAATATGAGGCAAAAAACAATCCACAGATAATCTTTTTTGAGCCTAATGAAACAGACATCGAGTTGATCATTCATGTTTCAAACTACTCATATATTAGTAGTGGAATTGCTAGCTCTATCTATTTTGGAGAACAACCTCAGTTGATTAATTTTAGCTTTAAAAAAAGTGTATTTGAAGTTTCTGTCATTACTATTCTGTTTACGATCGGTCTTGTTTATCTAATTTTATTATTACTAGTAAAGGGATATCATAAAAAAGAGCCATCTATTCTAGCCTTCGCATTATCATGTATTTTCACCTCAATGATAAATATGTGCATTAGTGATCGACCTATTTTATATTTTTTCCCTGAACTACCCTTTGAAGCAATCTTTAAAATAAAAGACACATCTGCATTTCTTTCAGCATTATGCACCTTTTTACTTGTTTCTCATATTAGTAAGGATCTATTATCTTTTAAACTTAGAAATATACTTTCTATTCTTTATATTACTTTTATTATTATCATTATCTTCTCATCTTTAGAATTTTATAATACGATAATACCATTTTTTGTATGTTTTAATATGATTATTTATCTTAAAATCTTCTATATTAATTTACATTTATACTTTAAGGAACGGTACCTTAATAACGATTTCAAAAACCATACTATTATTTTTATTGGGCTATTCAGTAGTAATATTTATTCTTTTGATCTAAATTTATACAGTTTAGGGGTTACCAAGGATATAACCATTGGATTCATATGCATCGTTCTATATGCTTTATCCCTTACACTATTGCTTACTTTAAAAGTTGGAAATTTCTATAAGAAGAATGATTATTTAGCAAAAGAACTAGCAATCAATGAACAAGCATTTTTACAAGCCCAAATTAAGCCGCACTTCTTATTCAATGCATTAAGCAGTGTTATGTCACTATGCTATCGTGATGGAAGAGAAGCTGCACGACTACTAAACTATTTAAGTATCTATCTTCGAAGATCGTTTGAATTCAACTTTCAGAATGAATTCGTTACGATTGAAAGTGAATTAGCTCTAGTCAAAACATATTTAGAAATTGAGAAAACAAGATTTGGAGATGAAATTCAGATTGAATACGACATTGACCAAGAGATTTTAGAACGAGAAATTCTTCCTATCTCCATTCAACCACTTGTTGAAAATGCCGTTATCCATGGAATTAATCAAAAGGAAGATGGCGGAACCATTCATATTACTGTTAAAAAAAATGACTTACATATCTTTATTTGTGTGACTGATAACGGAGTTGGAATGTCTATAGATAAGATAAATCTAATAATGAATGACCCTCAACATAATCAGCACAATAGCGGAATTGGCATAACCAATATTAATAAACGACTAGAAAAGTATTATAAAAAGCAATTACATATAGAAAGTTCGACTAATACCGGAACAAAAGTATCTTTTGAAATCCCAATCACCTAAGAAAGGAAGCTGAAAGCAAAATGCTAAAAGCAGTCATTGTTGACAATGAAAAATTAGTCCTTGATCTTTTAAAGTGGCAACTAGAGGAAACCGAAAAAATAAAGATTGTTGGAGAATTCACCAAACCATCCATAGCTTTAAAGGAAATTCCTTTCATACAACCCGATGTCGTTTTTTTAGATATAGAGATGCCTGGTATGAATGGTATTGAACTTGGTACTAAACTACTGGAAATAAATAATAAAACAGATATTGTTTTTGTCACTGCATATGATCAGTATGCAATTGATGCCTTTAAACTTAATGCTATTCACTATATTTTAAAGCCCGCAGATAAAGAATCAATTAACGAAACGGTTCAACGCATATTACATAACAAAAGCAATTTTAGAGATAGTGTTAGTTCTAAAAGAACTAGAATTGAACTACTTGGTGATATAAAGATTTTGATCAATGAAGAAGAGATAAGAATTAAGTGGACAACAGTAAAAGTAGAAGAGTTATTTTCCATCTTAATGATATACAGAAATATAGGTTTGGAAAAATGGAAAATAATAGAATTATTATGGCCGCAAGCAATATGGGAAAAGGGAGAGCAAAACCTTTATTCAACCATATATCGTCTGAAAAAAATTATGAATGATGAGGGGATTGATGCAACTATTGAAAATGTAAAAAGTAGATATTTTTTACATTTAAATGATATAAGTTGTGATATAGACGAATTAGATAGTATTATCAATAAAAATTTACTAACTTCTGATAGTATGACTACTGAACTGCAAAAGGTGCTTACACTATACAAGGGAGACCTTTTCGGAGACAGACTTTACACATGGTCAGAAGAAATAAGAGATAGTTATAGAACTAAGATTAACCAATATCAAAAAGGTTACAGAGGATATGGATCCGAACAAAAAGTATTTATTCCTTAGAGAGTAACTTGTCATGAGAAGGCAATGTAGCTTTCGATTTTAGAACAGACTCCATTAGATATAATGATGAAGAACTTGAAAGTACTGCATAAGAAGTTCCTGATGGGAATAGTCTGCGAGCAAACCAAACATGGCGTAGTACTTCCTAAATAGTTGATATCATGATTAATAAAGATGGGATTAAAGTTCGAACTGTTAAAAAAACTCTTTTGTCAATTGGGTACAATATTAATAAGCACAGTCACTTCTCATTGAAATGGAGAAGTAACCGCGCTTATTACTAAAAATATTTTATTAATGGCGTAGAAGGTCGATACATTATGGTGCCATAGAGCCCATCCGTTAGTCTAATTCCAACGATCTCGGTGCATCACAGACTGTCGCGCCTTGAATGGGTAGCACTTATGGGAGATTAATCCTTTTTGATTGGTTGCACCAGTCTTGCCTTTATTCTAACTAGAAGGAAGATTTACTGATTTTGTTATGTTCACTTTTAGGTTTTGGGCTTTTTTAATTTTCATGGGAGTTGAATAACAAAATCACTCACTACATTACTAACTAACTTCCTTTTGTTAACAGAATATTGATATAAAAAAGCACTGCTAATTTGTACTTTAATATTGTGTTAATTGTTTTGATATTTACGTTGTTATTTAATATTTTGTACCACTCAACTGAACGTATTACTAATTTAGAGAGTTACCTTTTTTTCGCGCTGCGGCCTCATCTAAAATTTCTTTACGAAAACCTTCGAGACTCTCTTTTCGACGTTCATTTTTCTGTCTGATTGCCTCTCGTTCATTACCATCCGTACATATCATTGTTTCTTCAGCCGCTTCCATATTTCCAATTGTATTTTTCACCATATCTTGAAGCTTTTCCACATTATCTGATCGATCATCGGGCTTTGAATTATTTTTGGTCATTTTTTTATTCCTCCTTCTTTTAATGGTCATACAAGATTTATCGTCCCCAATCTAAACGAAACTATTCAGTAGAAATAAATTGCTTCTTCCATTAGAATTTTTTCCCTGTACCCCTTTTTTGAAAAAATGAAATCAAGGATAAATACCTTGAAAGAAATGTAACAAATTTGGTTATGATAAAAAAAGGAAAGAGAAAAAAGAAAAAGAGGCGGTAATGATATGTCTATGGAATGGTTTAACAGAGTAACTGGTGAGCTTCAGGAACATTTGGAATCAATTTGTGAAGAATATGACAAAAACGGTCATATGAATATTAATCGAGGTTCCAAACATCCACGAATTGAATTTTTTGTTGGGACGGAAAATGATGGAAGAGATTACTTTTGCACTCTTCTCTTTGACCCCTATAATGAAGAATTTTACGTAGAAAGTTTTGACATTACTCTCCAACAACCTACAAGAATTATTTTGGATGATATTACCGATGTCGTTGAAGCTGTTCATGAAAGCTTTCATGAATTTATGGATGATGAAAGTGAATTCTATTATGTAGATGATGAAGAGGAATACGAAGTTCTAGATGATGAAATTACTCTTGAAGAAATTGATGTGGAATGGGAAACACCGGAAGTCACCGCTTTCCAAATCGATAATAATATTGAAGTAACTTATCAGTTTGGATTAGATAGTGCAAATGGAGACGGTGTTATCCGAAGAGTCAGCCGACTCTGGACAGAAGACGGGGAACTCTTCGAAGATGAAAGTACTTTTTCCTTTAAAAAAGAAGAGGCAAGTACCATGATTGCCATGATTGCAAGCCATATGGATACAATGACTGGATATGACGAAATGATAGACCAATAAAGAAGCCTTCTTTCCAACGTAGCAGTTAACCAAATAAAATAGTATAAGAATTAACCCATCTAAGTTCCAACTTAATGATGGGTTATTTTTTGTTGTAAAAGGTCTGTATTTTTCTCTTTTTATATTTTTTATAAAAAAGCATTGCTTTTCTTATAGAAAGTGTTTTATAATATATCAGGTCTTGAATAATATTTTAGTAGTTGGCCATCCAGGTCTAACAAACATATTACGGAGGAATACCCAAGTCTGGCTGAAGGGATCGGTCTTGAAAACCGACAGGCGGGTCATACCGCGCGGGGGTTCGAATCCCTCTTCCTCCTCCATTTTTTAAACAGCAAGTATAATATTGTCGCGGGGTGGAGCAAATCGCTTCACGAAGAAAGCGATTAACGTCGACGCAAGCGAAGCGTGGAAGACGTAAAACTCACTTAAATGCGTAGTTGAAATAATATTCAACGCTTAATATTGTCGCGGGGTGGAGCAGTTCGGTAGCTCGTCGGGCTCATAACCCGAAGGTCACAGGTTCAAATCCTGTCCCCGCAACCAAATGGTCCCGTGGTGTAGCGGTTAACATGCCTGCCTGTCACGCAGGAGATCGCCGGTTCGATCCCGGTCGGGACCGCCATTTTTAAAATTCGAATGCGGGTGTAGTTTAGTGGTAAAACCTCAGCCTTCCAAGCTGATGATGAGAGTTCGATTCTCTTCACCCGCTCCAATAATGGGCCTATAGCTCAGCTGGTTAGAGCGCACGCCTGATAAGCGTGAGGTCGATGGTTCGAGTCCATTTAGGCCCATCAATAGTCAATCCCCTCAAGAGAATTGACTTACAAACAGAAATACCCCATCTGAGTTCTACACTCAGATGGGGTATTTTTTTAGGTTAAATAATACAGTAAATACGGCGAATTTAATCTATCTTCCCTTAATTCGAAAAGGAGCGAACTAAATATCCTTTAAATTATTTCAAACAAAGAAAACTAGTTCAAGTCAAATCGATAGCATTTGGCTCCCATACCACCGAGTTTATTTTCTTCTTCTAAATCTCTTACAAAGCCAAAATATTCATATAATCGAATGGCTTTTACCATTGGATCTCCCGTAAACAAATAGATACTTTTCGCCTCTTTTTGTTTCGCATAGTCTACACAAGCATTTAATAGTTTTTGTGCAACGCCACGTCCTCTTGCATTCGGATGAACGCCCAATAATCGAATGAAGGGTGCATAAATTTCAACTGTCTGCCCTGAATATGCTTTTTCTGCCGTTTCAAAAAGCTGTACAGTCCCTAAAATTTCCTTATCGTCTCTCGCAACTAATATTTTATCTACATCTGTATTATCAACGGAAGCAATGATATCTTCTAAGTAGTGCTCCCAAAATTTCGGATCGTCAAAACCATTTTCATATTGTTGATAACTATCCACTAATAATTTCCGAACGCTTTCTTTATCTGTTTCTACTAGTTCTTCTACCACGATTTCCGTAATCATTAAAACGCTCCTCATTTCTAACATTCATCAATTGAAAAAAATCATCCAATAATTCCTTATACAAAAGAAGAAACATACAATTTAGTTATAGTAATATGAATAGATTTTTTGGCAGTATATACTTCATAATCTACGTTCATTTCAACTTACAGCTTTATTAACCCATTAACCAAGTTAACAGGTATGATTTATTATATTTAAGAATATCACCAAACTAATACAATGACAACGTATTATCTAATAGAAAAAGGCGCACCACTAATAGGATTTTTCTATCATTTTGATTTTCTAAATACTTAATAATTTGAGTATTTGGGTTCTCTTTGAGAAGATTGGTAAGATAAATGCACAGAGGAGAGATACATATGGATTTTATTACACTAAGTAATGGCACAAAAATACCCCAGATCGGTTTTGGTGTGTATCTAGTTGATAATGATACGGAAGCGCCAGGTGCAGTTGAAGAAGCACTACGCATAGGCTATCGCCACATTGATACGGCTGCTATTTATAAAAATGAGGAAGGTGTCGCAAAGGGTATCGCCGCTTCTGGTGTAGCACGTGCAGACATATTCCTAACGTCTAAAATTTGGAACGACGACATCCGTGCTGGTCGTACGAAAGAGGCATTTCAAGAATCGCTCGACCGTTTGAATACTGATTACCTAGACCTATGCTTAATACACTGGCCAGTCGATGGGATTGTAGAAGCGTGGCGTTCACTTGTAGAGTTATGTGAAGAAGGTAAAGCGAAGGCAATTGGCGTGTCTAACTTCAAGCAGCATCATTTGGAACAGTTGAAGGAAGCCGGTTTAATGACGCCAATGGTCAACCAAATCGAGTTACACCCTCAGTTGCCTCAAAAAGATTTTGTGGATTATTTAAAAGGCGAAGGTATTCACATACAAGCCTGGAGCCCATTGATGCAAGGAAAATTCATGGAGATTGACTTGTTCCATGAATTGGCGAATAAATACGAAAAAACGCCATCCCAAATTGTACTTCGCTGGCATTTACAAACGGGACACGTCGCATTACCAAAATCTGTGACACCAAGCCGTATTCAAGAAAACTTAAACGTATTCGACTTCCAATTATCATCGGAAGACATGGCCGCAATTGATGCAATTGCGACAAACGAGCGAATCGGCCCAGACCCAGACAAAATCGAATTTTAATATCTAATGAGTAGACCTGCCTTCTTTTGGAGACAGGTCCTTTTTTAAATTGCATTGTTTATACTGTGTCACTGAAGTTATTCAGAAGGAAAATCTAGTACCCGTATTTGATGAACAATTAAATTCTGTTAAAATGAGTATAGAATTAATAAATCAGAACTGGAATGGTGAATAAACCTTGAAAACATTTAAAAAAATGTATATCGAAATTACCAGTGTATGCAACCTTGCTTGTAGCTTCTGTCCCCCAACAAGTCGAAAAGCGAATATTATTAAACTAGATGCTTTTAACAACATACTAGATCAAATTAAAGACCATACAAAATATATTTACCTTCATGTCAAAGGGGAGCCGCTTCTCCATGCGAGAATCGATCAACTGTTGGATGCTGCTCATGCCAAAGGATTTAAAGTAAATATCACAACGAATGGGACGCTTATTAAAAAGAATCGTGAAAAATTATTAGGTAAACCGGCATTACGCCAAATCAACTTCTCCCTACATAGCTTCGATGGTCATGAAGGATCTGAAAATCGCGAAAAGTACTTAGGAGATATTCTAGAATTTGTTCGCGATTCGAGGGAACATAATACCATTATTTCGTATCGATTATGGAATTTACAAAAAGAAGCAACAACTGAATTAGCGCAGAGAAGAAACCGCGAAACGTTAGAAATCTTAGAAAATGAATATAACTTAGATTACAAAATAGAAGAAAAAGTACAACCAGGTAAAGGCTTAAAAATCGCACAAAACGTTTATCTAAACCAAGACCATGAATTCCAATGGCCAAGCTTACAGGCGCCAGAGGATGATGGCAAAGGATTCTGTCATGCCCTTCGCAGCCAAGCGGCCATTCTTGTCGATGGAACGGTTGTGCCTTGCTGTTTAGACGGAGAAGGCGTGATCAATTTAGGTAATATCAATAAAACCCCGTTCTCAGAAATAATTGAAAGCGATCGAGCAAACGCTCTTTATGACGGGTTTACGCGAAGAGAAGCTGTGGAAGAAATGTGTAGGAAGTGCGGATATAGACAGAGATTTGGAGTGTAATTTTTTTAAATAGGCTCTGTTAAACAACAAGGTTGTTATAGACGAAAACCCACTCGCTTTCCGCCGATTTTCGTCAAAAAAATATATTCTCCACCGCCTACAGAATAAAGTAATGAAATCCTTATAAATAGCCCTCCAATCGATCGGAAACGGACGATTGGAGGGCTATTTTTTATTATTACACTCTAGAACTTAGAACTTAGAACTTAGAACTTAGAACTTAGAACTTAGAACTTAGAACTATTCTTGCATTATGCGAGCACCTATACAATTAAATTCCCAATATTATCCTGAACGAGACGAAACACTCCATGAACACGACAAACAACACATCGAACGCAACAAAACACCTTACGAACACGACAAACGCCCAGCCCAAAGCGACAAATCATCAAAAAGAGGAGGCTGTCTCAAAAGTAAACAACCTCCTTCATACAACTATTCTGATACAAGACGTTTTTTCTTAATTACATGAATTTGACTCAAAATCAGTGCGCCGAACATTTGAATAACAGTCTTCACAATAATTTGGCCTATAATAGCGAATGGTACAGCTTCCCAAGGTAGAAAATTGGCACCAAGTGGACTCAAGCCAATTACTACGAAAATAGCAGAATCTAGAAATCCTCCAACAATTCCGCTGTAGAACACTCTCCAAGCCATTGGTAGTTTCAATCTAGTATAGATCTCTGTATCAGCTGTTTCAGCGACAACAAATGAAAGAGCCGATGCCACCACTATCAACAGTGTATCTCCAAGCATGAATGAAACGAATGCGGATAAGGCTAAAGCTGTAATAATAAATAAATATGTCTTTGATCTTCCGTATTTATTTTGCACAAGATCTCGGAAAATAAAGGTCGCTCCGATCAGAAAAGTTCCCATAGGAACGATAAACATTCCAAGCTGTAATGGTGCAAATGCTGCTGTTACCACATTAGCGGTGACAATAGATAATAAATAGAATAATATTCTCATGATGTTACTCCTCAAGTAAATTTAGATATAATTTTGTGGTTGTCCACTATACGCCTCTTTTATTTCCCCAAACGAGGGCATGCAGCTGTGGCAGTACTTTGACATCTCTTAATTCCTCATCCGCAATGACCGTGTCGATCAACGATTCGTACTTCTCTAATAAATGGGTGATCAACCGCAGATTGTCCGTCGTCGTGATATCGTCATTACCGACCTGGAGATAAAAAGGTATTGTCGGGTACCTCAGGTGAACTTGCTTGGCATAATCATAATCCGCTTCATTAAAAACAACTATTTTGAGAGATATATGCTGCTCACTGTTTCGTTTATTAAGTTTCCCTAAGATATCAGTTAGCACAGAAAAGTCTGTAGTCATTCCGGAACTAGGAGGCTTTGGTGAAATCGTCAGTTCATCGATATCATACAGCCATTCCTGCCACCTGCTTCCCTGTGTCTCCACTCCGATTTTTATCTCATTTTCTTTTAATATTGCAATGAGTGCTTCCAAATTTCGAAGGAGTGCCGGATTGCCACCCGAAATCGTGACAAATGAAAAACCATTGCCTCCAAGACGTTTCAACTCGGACCAAATCTCTTCTGCTGTCATTTGGACAATAAGATGCTTGCCGCTGCCATCCCATGTAAACGATGAATCACACCAGGAACAGGAATAGTCACAGCCTGCAGTCCGCACGAACATCGTCTTCTGGCCCACTACCATTCCCTCACCTTGAATCGTCGGTCCAAAAATCTCCATAACGGGCACCTTACTCAACTTCCATCCACTCCCGTCTCGCTTCAGCATAGCTTGTCGGAGTTTCATACAGCCTGATAAATTCTACACGCGCCCCGGTATATCGTTGTTCCTCAAGCAAGGCTTCGACCAACTTTTCGTAGATCCAGACAACGATGTTCTCTGCCGTCGTATTCATCGGTGGAAGGGTTTCATTTAGATAACGATGATCCAAATAAATCTCTATTTTTTGTTTCCATATCTCTTTTATATCGCCAAAATCTATCATCAAACCACGTTCATCCGTATATCCACTCAATCCTAATACGGCACGATACGTATGACCATGCAGGTTTTTACATTTCCCCTCGTAGTGATGTAAATGATGGGATGCATCAAAGGTAAATTCCTTACTCACAAGAACACGCTTTGAATGATAGTTCAATTGACTCCTTTGAATATCTTCGTCTATTTTTTGGAGCTTATCGACAATTCTAAATTCAGGCATGCCTTAAGACTCCTTCCGAAAGCTTAAATACTCATCAAGCCCTTTTTGTCGCAGCTTACACGCCGGACATTCCCCACAGCCATCTGCTATTACTCCGTTATAGCAGGTCAACGTTTTTTCCCGAACAAACTCCAGCGCCCCGAGCTGATCAGCAAGCTCCCATGTTTGTGCCTTGTTCAGCCACATTAGCGGTGTATCGATCAGAAAGGTATCGTCCATGGATAAATTTAATGTTACGTTTAAGGATTTTACAAAAATATCTCGGCAATCGGGATATCCACTGAAATCAGTTTCACACACGCCAGTCACGATATGCTTGGCTCCCACTTGGCTTGCTAAAACTCCGGCAAAGGAAAGAAAGAGCAAATTACGGCCAGGCACAAAAGTCGAGGGTAGTTCACCTTCTTCTCCGTCTTCTACCGCTATATCTTCTCGTGTCAATGCATTCGGAGCAAGCTGATTCAAGAGCGACATATCTAGTATGTGATGCTTGATACCGAGTTCCTTGGCTATCTCCTTCGCACATTCAATTTCAAGACTATGCCTTTGACCATAATCAAAAGTCACTGCCTCAATCTCTCCAAAACGTTCTTTTGCCCAGAAAAGACAAGTCGTACTGTCTTGACCTCCGCTAAATACAATGATTGCTTTTTCCTGCTTCATCTGTAAAACTCCCTTATCATGAAAAAACAGCATCTTAAGAAAGAATGCTGTTTTCTCCTTAGTTTTTTAAAGAGGGTAGCTAAAAACCTCTTCCTACATATGACTGACTATTCAATTCCTCGTTTATCGATTATCTATTTTTTCTGGATAAAGATCATGATTCATCAAACGATAATGAGCCATCTCTTCGTATTTCGTGCCCGGCTTCCCATAGTTACACCATGGATCAATGGAAAGTCCTCCACGTGGAGTGAATTTCCCCCAGACCTCAATATACCTTGGATCAAGTAATTTAATTAAATCGTTCATAATGATATTTACGCAGTCTTCATGGAAATCCCCGTGATTTCTAAAACTGAATAAATATAATTTTAGTGATTTACTCTCCACTATTTTTTGATCCGGTACGTACGAGATGTACATAGTTGCAAAATCAGGCTGATTCGTAATCGGGCATAAACTAGTAAACTCTGGACAATTAAACTTCACAAAATAATCCCGATTGGAATGAAGATTATCCACTGACTCCAATACCTCTGGTGCATATTGAAATGCATACTGTACACCTTGATTCCCTAACAGGGTTAAATCTTTTAAACTTTCTTCATGATTTCGGCTAGACATAAAAAAAAACCTCCTAATAAAATGTTTCCCAACACTTTATCAAGAGAGGCATCTGCAACTGTTCTATAAAA
This sequence comes from Psychrobacillus sp. FSL H8-0483, assembly GCF_038637725.1. Taxonomy (NCBI): domain Bacteria; kingdom Bacillati; phylum Bacillota; class Bacilli; order Caryophanales; family Bacillaceae; genus Psychrobacillus; species Psychrobacillus sp. FSL H8-0483. The sequence continues at coordinate 311,902 of NZ_CP152052.1, read as the reverse complement.
CAAATAGGATAAAAAACATAAAAAAAGCCACGTCCAAATATGGACATGGCGAATAGTCATGTATCCATAGTTTTTTATAGAGGGTATCAGCTATGAACCTCTCCCGATCATTCGGGTACCTATTCATAATATAGAATACTTTGTAAAACGTCAAATAAACGTTTATGTAGATTACTAGAAGAAATGTGTAGGAAATGCCGATATTAGTTTGGGAGTTTAGGACTTTGATGAAAGTAATTTAGATCGATAATCTCTTTTTTAAGAGATTATCAACATTTTTAATATTTTCTTCTAAATTTATGTATAAAATCGAAATAGATTGCCTATATTGGTAATAGAATATGAGATTCAAGGAGGAATAGAAATGAAGAGTCCAATAGATTTACCAGAACTATTACCAGAAACATTAGAAGAGTTATTGAAACTATTATTACAAACGATTGTCGCATAGGGGGGAGATTTTAGATTAATAATGAACCTTGGAAACATAGAATAGTAGATATTTCTACTTGTGTCAGGTAGAGATATCTACTTATTCATTCTACTCCAACATCTCCCTCATCCTCTCCTAAGTAATAAAAAGCTACTTTTTTTGATCAAAAAACATACCCTTATGCCCCTGTGTTATAAAAATTCAAGACTGCAAGTAAACTGTTTGGAATATAAGTACATTTATGAAGTTTCCTTTACAATGATACTTCCCTCCATTAAACTTTTAACGATAACATGCTATATTTTTGCTAGTAAATGTAGACTACATGTGTAGTTTTTTTAATACTAAACTTTAATGATAACGATCCAAGGAGGAAATATTAATGCATAACATCCAAGATATTTTAGAAACTAGAGATTTCATTATGAATAAGACAGACGATCGTCCTGTGATTGGACTGATTCTAGGCTCAGGCTTAGGAACACTTGCGGATGAAATTAAGAATCCGGTCAAAATTCCTTATAGTGAAATTCCTCACTTTGCAAAGTCTGAAGCAATTGGTCATGCGAACGAACTTGTTATAGGAGAATTAAATGGAAAGATTGTAGCAGCGATGAAAGGTCGTTTTCATTATTATGAAGGGTTTACTTTGGATGAAGTAACCTTCCCAGTACGTGTAATGAAAGCACTTGGTATAGAGAATGTGATTATTACAAACGCTTGTGGTGCTGTTAATACAAGCTTTAGTCCCGGAGATTTAATGATCATTACAGACCATATTAATTTAGTTGGGACAAATCCATTAATGGGACCAAACAATGATGAGCTAGGAACTCGCTTTCCTGATTTATCGCAAGTATATAACAAGGAGCTACGTAATATCGCCACTACAGTAGCATCCGAACAAAATATACCTTTGCAGCACGGAGTCTATGCTTGGTGGAGCGGCCCCGCCTACGAAACTCCAGCAGAAATTCGTATGATTCGAACACTAGGAGCTGACGCTGTAGGTATGTCAACAGTACCAGAAGCTATTGTAGCCACACACGGAAATATGAAGGTACTTGGTATTTCTTGCTTAACAAATATGGCATGCGGGATATTAGATCAGCCATTAAATCATGATGAAGTCATCGAAGTTGCGAGTAAAGTAAAAACTAAATTTGTTGGATTGATTAAAGGGGTTTTAGAAAAGATTTAGGTAAAAACTTATAGTTGTGAGTTTGGGACTGCTCATCGTCTACTCCTTTAACGGGGAAACGAGAGTTGATGTAAATGGATGGTTACTTCCATGAGCTCATTTCTTTTTGGTAGTACTGTTACTGATCTTTAACCGTCGCTTCCCTTAGCCTTGATAATACATTTTTTAAAATGTGTAGCTAAGAAAAGTAAAAGGTTTGTACAGATGATCTACTATGTAGTTTTTGATGGAAGGACGACCAGTCCCAACTCCACTTAGAACTATTTCTTTACGAATTTCAGTACGCTTTCCGCATCGCAACAGGTGACAAAACTCTCACAATACATGTACAAAATATCTATTGAAACAAGCTGGAGTCAGATAATACTGATTCCAGCTTGTTTCCTCAAAATTTACTATACTTGATTTAAATTATTTATCGGTGTCTCATTACGTTGGATTCTCAATATATTTTGCACAAAGAAACGATACCTTTTTTCATGAAATTTCGTTCCATCAGGCATACCAGCTGTATGAGGAGTCAATACAACATTTCCTAATTTTCTCAACTCACTATCCAAACTCAAGGGTTCCTCCGTAAATACATCAAGGCAAGCTCCACCAATCACATTATCTTTTAGTGCTTTTATCAAATCTTCTTCACATACAATAGGTCCTCTTGCTGTATTCACAAGCAACGCATTGTTTTTCATATTATTTAAAAATGTACTATCTACTAAATTTCTTGTAGAATCATCAAGGAAAATATTAATTGTAATAACGTCAGAGTTTTTAATCAATGTATCTAAATCAACCAATTCAACGTCATCACTTTGAATATTTTTATTTGTATCATAAGCGAGCACTTTCATGTTGAAAGCTTTTGCCAGTTCAGCTACTCTGGAACCAATTGCACCGAAGCCAATTGTACCTATTGTTTTTCCAAACAGCTCTCCGCCAACATACTCTAGTTTCGTTTCATCTTCTCTATTCTTCATAAATCGATCTAGATATGAAATATTTTTATAATGATTTAGTATTAAAGCTAGAATATGTTCAGCGACTGCATTAGCATTTACTCCAGCCGCATTACTTACCCAAATTTTCCTGTTAGAACACGCTTCAATATCAACATTATCAAAACCTGCACCCGTTTGAACAAATCTCAAATGATGTGCTTTATTTAATAAGGATTCGTTTACTTCGATATGTTCTGGAATTAACACATCGGCTTCACCAATGAATTCATCGATTTGCTGAGGTTCAACGATTTGAATCTTCCAATCCTCCGGAAACGACTGAATAACTCTCTGTTTAGATTGATCGTTAAAGTAACCTGTAATTACAACATTCATTTATATAACACTCCTTGCAATCAGTTTATGCATTTGCCCAAGCTTCAAAGAAAGTACGTTTTAAATTTGCAATTACTAGCTTTGGTGACTCATTTTCAAGACAACCGACTTCAAATGTAATTACTGGCTTGCTTGTAGGTTTAGGACTCTTAAAAAAATCTATATCATGCAAAGTTGTGATAAACTTTGTAAGCTCAACAACACCAACTTCAGAATCCTTAACCCCAAATGGAATGTGCTTATCACCAAAATAACTGACGTCTCTATTTTTAATGTAACTATTCCCTATATGGATGTGAGTTAGATAATCTTTGGCAAGCCACAGTGATTTATTCGGATCTTCTCCCATAATAGGAAGGTGACTTTGGTCAAGTAGGAGACCAAAATTATTGTATTCACTTTGAATAATTCTTGCTACGTTTACTGCCTCATGGGTAGGGCCCAACAAGTATTTACGGTCAACATGCCTATCGCCAATTTCTAGAGAGATGCTAAGCTCATATGCATCAGCTTTATCTTTAGCGTACTTACACAACTTCATTGTTGAATCAATAAAAGCATTTATATTCTGATGTTTACTTTCTTCTCCTTCAAATTTCCCTGTGACGATATGCATAATTTTTGCACCCATCTCGTAGCAATGGTCAACCAGCATTTGACACTGAAGAATAGACTGTTTTCTAATATCAGGATCTAAAGAACTTAAATTAATCTTTAATTCTCTGAAAGCATCTCCACCATTGAAAATGGTTTCCACACAACTATAATCTAAATATTTTTTAACCATCTCTCTTGCCTCTTTATCAGCAATATAAGAGACTTCAACTGCCGTAAAAAAAGGATCTTCCAGTATAGTAATAAGACTTGAAATCATCTCTTCTGGTTTGCTTTGAGAGAATGGAAATAACTTAGGTAACACAATGCCTATACTTGCCGCTTTTTCGTATGGAATCATTACACAATTTTACCTGACTCAATAAGCTCTGGCAGTTCTTTCACAGTACTTATAACATGAGTATGCCAATACTTACCCCACACTTCAATTGGAGTCGACCCTTGAGTCACGCCAATTACCGCTCGACAGCCTGCATTATATCCTTCGAGCATGTCAGCTGGTGTATCACCGATTTTAATAACTTGTCTGATGTTTTGAACATTTAAATACTCCATAGCTTTAAAAACCATAAAAGGTGCAGGTCGTCCTTTACCTTCTGGGACCATATCAAGGTCTACTGCATAATCAATTAAACCATCTTTTACCCAACCTAATGATTCCATAATTACATTGTTAATATCTTTATGAAAACCTGTTCCCGTCGCTACCTTTATTCCATTTTCCTTGCACCATCTCAGGGTTTCTGTGGCACCTTCAATTTCTCGACAGTTTTCTTTATAATAGGAAATCATGTATTCTGTATATTTATGATATATTTTTACAGCTTCATCATGTGTTGTATCGTCAATATCTACCTCGAAATTTTTGAAATCAATCTCTTTTCCATTTGCTCTCGCAATTAAAAATTGATATAAATGGATCTTGTTCGTTCCCATATGAGTGCTAATTTCATCTTTAGTTACGTTTAACCCATACTCAATAGCCGCTTTGTGCAGACAATCTCTTACCCCATTATTATCCTCTACCAATGTTCCAGCTAGATCAAATACAGCTAATGCAATATTTTCTTTCATTATTAATCTCTCCAATTCTCATAATTTAATATAGAACTCTCTGTGACTCTACACAGAGAGTTTTAGTTATTACAGTTACTGATTAAGTGCTTTATCAAGCTCTTCTTGAGCTTTTATTTTCGCCTCTTTTAATGCTTCTGCTGCTGGTATATTTTCAATTAATACCTTATCTTTCGCCAATTCTATTTCATTGTAAATTTTACCACCCGTTGGATCTACAAAAGGAGCAATGCCATTTGTCTTTGCTTGTTCCAATGGAACCGATAAGTATGGATTTTCTTTTAACTTATTTTGATAGACTTCCGTATCCACAGCACTATCTCTCACTGGGATATATCCAGTTTCCACGGCCCAGTATGCTGTTTGCTCTGCTTCTGTAAAGTACTTCACAAACTCCCAAGCTCCCTGTTGTTGTTCTTTAGGAGTATCCTTGAATAAGTTAAACATGACAGCAGTAGCTACAGGTCTCGGCTCGCTTCCTTTAAAACCTTTCTGCATTCCAGTTGCAACTTTAGTGAAATCCAAATCTCCTCCATCACCAGAAGAACCCGTATATCCTGCAGATTTCCCATTCATCATATTGTCAATCGTTTTATACCACCATTCCCATCCATTTCCACCGTATACGGTATCCATGATTTTATCCTCATGAATCCATTTTCTAATCTGGTCCCAAGCATAAATCCATTCTTCCGAGTCGATAGTAACGGTCTTACCATCTTCGCTAACTATATCTCCACCTGCTGAACGAGCATAATCTATCATGTGTTCTGCATACCACATAATGGACCATCCACTAATTCCTTCTTTTTCCTTGATAAGTTTTGCTGCTTCTGCTAATTGTTCGAAGTTTTCTAAAGAATCGTAATCAATATTGTATTTTTCAAAGATATCTTTTCTGTAATACATCATTGGTGACGCAATATATGCCGGGACACCTAAGATTGCATCATTATATTTTCCTTGCTCCAGAAGGAGAAAATCTTCTTTGTTATATTCTGGGTTATTGATATTTTCATCTAATGGTAGCAACACATCATTTTTTGCCAACTTCATAAATTCTGGGTATCGATTAATTGCTAAAGCGGGCGGCTTTTTAGCTGCTAGTGAAGCTTGCAAAGCTTGTAAAGTTTCGCCATAATCTCCTTGGATGATCGGTACGATTTCATATTGTTCATTACTATTATTAAAATCTTGTACTATTTTTCCCATCGTATCTCCAAGTTTGCCGCCAAGACCATAGTAAAATTCAATTTTAATTTTTTCATTACTTTCGGACGTATCTTTTTCCGTTGTAGTACTATTCGAGCACCCTATCACTCCAGCCAAAATAAATATAAAAATCATAGAATAAATCAATATTTTTTTTATTGTCTTGTTCTGATTTTCCACAATATGATCCCTCCGAAAATATGCTACTTTTGTTTTATTAAGTACTTTTCTAACTTATCAATTAGTAGGATATAGTTAACATTCATCACCACCTTTTATTTATTTACATAAAGACTAGACATCGAATTAATAATTTTCTTATTTGAAACTGCCAATAGTATAAACATTGGAAGCAACGAAACAGCCGAGGCAGCCATAGCTAAAGGTAAATCCATACCATAACCAGCCTGACTCATGAACAATCTTCTCAAGCCAATTGTTACGAACATGTTATCCTCTGATTTGATTAACAATGAAGGCCACATATAGTTGTTGTAACTGTAAATGAAAGTAATCAGTATTAATGATGCAATCGCATTTTTGGAATAAGGAATAAATACTGTGAATATTAGCCTTAAATGACCAGCACCATCCAATTTAGCTGCATAAACCACTTCTTTCGGAACTTGAACGAATGTTTGTCGCAAAAAGAAAATAGCAAAAATACTGATAAATTCACTCAAGATATAACCTAAATGCGTATCCAACAAATTCATTTTTGAAATAAGGATGAATGAGGGAATGTAGGTTATAGCTGCTGGCAACATGTACGTTGCCAATATAATAACAAAACAAAATTGCACCCATTTTTTCTTAATCATTGCAAAAACATAAGCAGCTAAAATAGCTGATAAGACCTGAAACACAATGATTATTAAGCTGACATAAATACTGTTCCCTAAAAAAAGGAACATCTTAGTTTCAGTAAATACTCTTAGATAATTTTCAAAGTGAAAAGTTGAAGGTAAAATATTTCCACTGTAAAGCTCGCTTTTAGGTTTGATAGAAACAAGAAACATCCAAATATACGGAAATATCATAATGAACACTAATAAAAATAGTATTAAATAATTTAAGCCTTTCTTAACTCTTGGCAAGACAACTCCACCTCATTTATTAAACAATAGTTTGGATATAATATAATTTATAGAGCTGATCAGAAGACAAATCACAAGGAATATTATTGCCAAAGCAGAAGCTGGTCCAGTTTCATACCATTCAAAAGCTAACACATAAAAATAGTACATGATCGTGGAAGTCGCACCAGAAGGGCCGCCTTGTGTTAAAATGTAAATTTGGTCGTACGCTTTAAGCGAATCTAAAGTAAATAAGATAAACAAAAATAAAAGCATTGGAGAAATAGCCGGCAATGTAATTTTCGTTAATTTTCTTAATCCTTTGCCTCCATCCAAATCATTTGCTTTCTCCACCTCAGGGTCTAACTTTGCCAAAGAAGAGGTTAGTAACAAGATAGATAAACCTAAATATCGCCAAACAGTTACGACGATTACTACAATCATGGAGCTAGTTTGTCCACCCAACCACTCAACCGGTGCGATGCCTACAACTTCTAATATTGCATTAATGATTCCCGTATCTTTATCGAAAACACTAACCCATACCATTGAAACAACGATAGTTGGCGTAATCCATGATGAGAAAATAGTAGCAACAAAGAAAGTACGAAGTGCTTTTATTTTGCTCAATAGGATAGCCACGTACAATCCTAGAATGATTGGCGGCACTACTGTAAAGGTAGTAAACACCAGCGTATTAATTAATACTTTTATAAAAAATGAATCACCTATAAAGTCTTTATAATTTTCCAATCCCACATAATTAAATTCGGGGGAAATGTAGTTCCAATCTGTAAAACTAATGTGAAAAGTACTAACCATAGGGTATATCCAAAAAACAACTAATGGAATTAGTATTGGCAGTAACAGGGCGAACGACCATAAGTTATCTTTTATACTTCTGCTAGTTAATCCACTCATTTATTCAAACTCCCTAATGATGTCATTAATTTCCTCACCATTGCAATCGTGCTGGATTTGAGACAATTTGGCTAAAGTAGGTGCAATATTTTCTATTCGCTCTTGTTCGATAATCTTTCCCTTGTTGATTTGATCGCCAATGCATACCATAAATCCATTCATTTCATCAACCGCGGTAGGGTGATACCCATGTAAACTTTTCAATTCCTTGTATTTCGGTTCTTCTGGAGTGAAAATATCTTCACCGCATACCGTGTGTTTTAAATCCAAGATGCCAACAGGTTTAAACTGTGAATTAGACTCGGCTTCTACCTCATAGAAATGATTCACTTCATTCAAATCATTGAAATAGTCCATAATTTCTCTGTTTTGCTGGCGGTCCAACAAGCTGTAAAACAACAATGAGCCGCTTCCATCGGTAATAAATCTTATTTCCTGCTCAAACAAATGCTTCTTCCAACGAGTTTGTGCCAATACTTCATTTGGATAAAAGAACGTTTCAACATCACTTTGACCATGATCTGAAAATACAAGCAGGTTGTATGATTTTTGGGATTTTTCTAACATGTTATAAATTTGATTAACATATTCAAATAAAATTTGTACATGTTCAGTTGCCTCTAAAGAGTCCTTTCCGTATTTATGGGACAGGGCATCATAACCAATGAACCTTGTAGCTATAAAAGGATAAGAATTCGATTCAATCGACTGCATCGTTTCATGCAATGCGATTCTATCAATCTCGTATACAGAATCAGGTTTTTGAATCTTTTTTTTACTACTTGATTCAGTAACTAAATGATTAATATATGGGTTACCAGACGTTAGCGGCCAATGGATAGAACTACTCTTCAAGTTATTCATAGAAAGTGAGTGAAATAATGTTTGTCTATGTAAAGCTTCATTACAAATGATTTCATGATCGTCATACAACGGGATTCTTTCTATTGTTTCGGAACGAGATAAAATATTATCAAACACACTATGTTTATGATGATTGTTCCCGGTTATTGCTGTAGCATGAGCATTAAATGTAACCGAAGGAAACGTTGTGATGATTTTCTTGATATACGAAAATCCATTACTAATGAATTGCTGTGAATAACGCTCAAAAATTTTATAACTTAAACCATCTATTGAAATAAGAACATTCATTGGAATCTCCTTAAATTTTTTTGAGTATTTTTGTCAAACATGTTAAGATTGTTCGCTTTCATTTTCACATTTAACTTTTGACCTTTTTCATAGGTTTGAGTAAAGCTTTCTTTCACAAGGAAATTGAGTGTCTTATATTTTAAGTGTATTAACACATCAGTACCTATAATTTCTGTAAACAAGACCTCCATTTTTAGTGCATTATGCTCTTCTTCTGTAATGTAACAATGCTCGGGTCTAATTCCTGCTACAACATTTGGATTATCTTTAATCGTTTCTAATGGCAGGTCTGTCTCCAATAAAACCCCGTCAATATCGACATGAACTTGTTGATTTTGATGTACTAGAGTAGCATCTAAATAATTGATGGGAGGTGAACTGATAAAGTTAGCTACGAACATATCTACAGGGCAGTTTATTATTTCCATAGGAGTACCTATTTGCCTAAATTCCCCTTCTGCCATAATCGCGATTCGATCGCCTAGAGTAACAGCTTCCACCTGATCATGCGTTACATAAATAAAAGTGGAGTTCAAGCGCTCATGAAGCTTTTTAATTTCAATTCTCATTTCATTTCTTAACTTTGCATCTAAATTAGATAACGGCTCGTCCATCAAAAAAACTTTCGGTTCTTTTACAATAGCTCTTCCTATTGCAACACGCTGCTTTTGGCCTCCTGACAATTGGCTAGGAAAACGTTTCAATAATGAAGTAATTTGCAATATCTCTGCCGCATTATTGATCCGTCTTTCTCTTTCAATCTTTTTGACCTTCTTTATTTTCAAACCATAAGCCATATTTTCAAATACAGTCATATGTGGATAAAGAGCATAATTTTGAAAAACCATCGCTACTCCTCGGTCCTTCGGTTCCACTTCGTTTACACAAACATCACCAATGTATACATCACCTTGTGTAATATCTTCAATTCCAGCAATCATTCTCAGCAAAGTGGATTTACCACATCCAGATGGACCAAGCAACACTAAGAACTCTTTATCTTTAATATCCAGACTTATATCATCTAGTGTTTTTTTTTCATTCGTATATTGTTTCGACAATGACTTTAACGTAATAGTTGACATCTTAAAAAATCTCCTCATCAAATTCTTATAGTTGGCGTCATTGTTCCAGCTACACGACAACGATTACTTTAACTGGACTTTTGAAGCCACATCTTAAACACCTAAGGAAGCCGATATACAAAAGTAAAAACAAATAATCCTTAGCAAAATTCTGGCAGCTAATCTACACATCCTCGATTTATCTTTTTTTCATTTGTAAATTTTACAATATTTTTAATTTTATGTTTATTTCGCATTTTATATTTGGTATTATTGATTTGCAACACGTTTGCGTACAAAAAATATTGTACACTCAATATAAAATCTTAATGTGAACTAAGTATTAACCTTAGGTAAATTCTTTGTTAAGTAGCCTCGTAGAATTGTATAAAGGATAGGAGAGTATCATGAATAAGACAACTACACAAACTGAGAAAGAGATGTCTCTACGCATCGCAGAATTAAGAAATCATATCATTGATGCCATTGCGCAAACGATGGATCTATACGGAGCCAATTATTCATTCGGGAAACTTTATGGCTTCATGTTTTTCGAAGATAAACCGATGACACTTGAGGATATGAAAGAATATATGAACATGAGCAAGAGCAACATGAGCTATGCTATCCGTTCACTGCTTGAATCTAGAATGGTCACAAAACTAGAGGAAAAAAAGGACCGAAAGGATCTATATGTGGCAGAGACTGATTTTTTCCAAACATTCCGTGTCTTTTTTACAATGAAGCTACAGAGAGAAATCGATGTCATGCTCGGGGCAATTAACGAGGTGCTTCCCGAACTTTCGGAGATCGTACTTTCGAAAGACCTCAGTGATGAAGAGAGGCAGGAATTACTTCGAGACCTCAATAAGCTGCGACACGGTGTCGAATATTATACTTGGCTTCAGCAGTTTGTAAACAATCTGATGGACAATGGATTTCCAGATCAGAAATAGGTTTTATCGACAAGATAGCTGATACATTTTAGAGAAGGTTTAATAAAAGATTTTCATCATTTTTTTACAAAACTTTTTGAAATACATAAAGCCTCAAATAGTTAGAGAGTGGAACTCACATCCCTAACTGTTTGAGGCTTTACAAAGAGCATCCTATTTAATTTAAACCCAAAACCCCTCTGAGTTAATAAGAGGTGCATCCGTCATACTATCTTTCCATCCATCGCCTTCCGAACGTATAACATTATGTGGTTGATTACTCATATTGTAGTACTTTCCATATTCCGAGAAATCAATTGATGAAACAGGTTGTGCAATGATTTTCATACCTTACCCTCTCCCCGTTATTTATGTCATTTAGACATGAAACAGTCGAACGTATTGTCTAGGAGAACATTCTGCTCTTTCATAAAGTCGATAATCTCCTCGTTTGAAGCCACTCCTCCACGAGGACCCATGACAGTTACTGCTCGAGCAGCAGCAGCGTTTGCATAACGGGCTACAAGTGTTAAATTATCACTTTTATTTAGGGCATGGATAAACGAACTGCAAAATGTATCTCCTGCTCCAGTTACATCAACAACTTCAACTGGGATTCCTGGAACTTGAATCTGCTCATCCTTTGTATATACAACACACCCGTCTTCTGCATGTGTAACGACTACGATTTCCGTTCCAAATTCAAATAATTGGGCAACAGCTTGTTCAGCTGTTTTCTCTTTTCGATAGGTGTCAAAACCAATCGTGTTGAAAAATACAATGTCCATCTCTTCAATAAATAATTCGTCACCTGCTTCTAAATGAGCGACATCCAAATCATAGACCATTTTCGCACCACTTGCTCTGACTTTCTTAATAATA